>JAKACL010000029.1 GCA_021821425.1 Pseudomonadota bacterium | reverse complement strand
CCAGCGCCGCCTGCAACTGGAAACGCCATTATTGCGCGCTGCCCGCCTGCCTTTCGTACGCGCTGCCGGTCAGGACGTGCCCATCGTCGAAGCACACGATGGGCGTCTTGTGCTGGCGCCACACGCAACCCAAATGGGGATCGAGGCCGAAGTCGATTTCGGCGACGGCGAGGTCGCCCGCGTCCCGCTCACTGAAGGCGGCATGGGCCACTGGAAAACGCCAGCCGGAGATTCTGCGGGAAGGAGCGCGCCATGATGCCCCACGCCCTTTCGCTACGTGTGCCACGCAGGTTGCTATTGACCCTGCAACTGGGCGAAATGCCCGAACACATCCCCAGCCTGCGCGAAGTGCGCCACGAAGGTGCCGCCATGGCGACCCGCATCGACAAAGGGCCACTCGACCGCCTGCTCGCCCATCACGGGGGCGCGGCACGCGTCGCACGGCTGCATAGCGCGCGCGTGACCCGGCGTGTACGGCCAGGCATCCCAGGCGTGCGCCGCTTCGACGACCTGGAGCAACTAAGCGGCGTGGCGCGGGTGCTGCGCATCGAGCTTGCCGATGACGAAAGTCTGCCCGAATTGGTACAGGCCTTGGCCCAAGCACCCAAGGTCGAACGGGTCACCGCCGACCGCGTGTGCACTACCCCATTCGAAGCCGCGCTTTCCGCTTCTACAAAATCACCGGTTCTGGATCCGGTAGCTGCGCGTCGCCCCCGCGCCCTGATCCGCCTGCCCCAGGCGCTCGCCATGGAATCCGGCGATCCCTCGGTGCTGGTCGGCCTGGCCGACACCGGCGTTGCCCTGCATCACCCTGAACTCCAGCGCCGGTTGCGCAGCGGCTTCGACACGGTCGATCTGAATGCGGCAACCATGGGCGACATGGTTCTGGTGGGCGACGCCACCCGCCGCGACGAAGACCCCGATGACGAGGTCGGTCACGGCTCTGCCTGCGCCGGAATCCTGCGCGCCAACGGCAGCGGTTTGCCCGCCGGCGGTGCAGGCCTGTGCGGCTTGACGCCGGTGCGGGTGCTGGGCGCCGCCCTGTCAGGCAGGCGGCGCGTCGGTGTCGGTGCACTGGCCGATATCGATGCCGGCATGAAGCGGCTCATCGATCTGGGTGTGCAGGTCATCAATATGAGTTTCGGTACGCCCGAATCAGTGTTGACTTCGGACGACCCGCTGCCCCATCAGGAAGTGGTGCGCTATGCCCTCGCTCGAAACGTCTTGCTGGTCGCTGCCAGCGGAAATTCCGGCCAGGTCGAACGCTACTATCCAGCCGCGCATCCCGGTGTGATCGCAGTGGGGGCGGTGGATGACCATGCCGTTCCGTGTTCGTTCTCGACCCGTGGTGAACACGTCGCATTATGTGCACCCGGACGCAACATCTGGACCTGCGGGGTCGATGGCTACATGCGCGTATCCGGTACCAGCTTTGCTGCGCCATTCGTCTCGGCGGTGTGTGCCCTGATGATCGCCCAGGCCCAGCGCCGGGCATGGCCCCTTGACTATCAGACGGCAAGGGAAGTCCTGGTTGCAAGCGTCCAGCCATTCTCCACACAAGACCGCTTCGACGGATGCGGTGCAGGCGTGCTTGATGCCGCCGCCGCCCTGCGGCAGCTCGACGAAGTGATTGATGAAGCGTTGTCCGCTGACACCTGATCGTCCACACAAAAAGGAAGACCACCATGGCCGAAGACAAACCACGCAGGACCGCCAGGAAACCAAAGGCCCATACGGCAGCAGCCCCGCCGGAAGGGGACATTTTCACGTCCTTGCCGGGGGCATCGGCGGGAATATCACAGCCGTCCGCCACCGGCGGCAAAACCAATCTTTCAGGAGTGAAAACCATGAAACGCATACTATTACTTGACCTGAGCCAGCGTGAACTTCAGGAGCGCGCTGCGCTCCGTACCCGCCGCGACCGGCTGGAAGCCATCAAACGCACCGAGGACAGCAGCGGCGGCCTGTCGAGCGAGCAGGAAAAAGAGCTCGCGAATATCACTGCCGCTTTGGACAGCGACAAGCCAATTGACGAGTTCTTCAGGACCGTTCTGGCGACCCTTGCGCAAACCTCCTGGAAGAAACTGAGCGAAAGCTACCAAGGGAAAGGAGGCATAGCCGTCCTGGAATATGGCCTCTTCATCTCGCAACAAACAGGCCATGTGGAATTGAGCCATGGCGAACAGGAACTCGCCTTCGTCTGCGGCCTCCTGGAACTCGACAGCATCACCCAGCCCAAGCAGCCGAATTTCGTCAGCAAGATCAGCGTGGCGCAGGGTGAGTATCGCCAGAACAAGGCCTTGTTCGACGCAGCTTACAAGCTATTCAAGGATCGCTTCCCGGTTACGCTGCAAAGCCAGATCGACCAGGGACTGGTGGACCGCGACGCAATCGGCTGCATTGAACCCGGTGGCCCAATTCAAAAGCGCCTCGTCAACCATGAGAAGCGGTTGGACAAAACAATGGTTCCCGCCGGCGATGACCTGGTATATGCAATGTCGGCACGCAACCTGGCCGCAGTGGTGCGGCGCCTGGTCGCCGATGGCGTCACGGCGAACGATCCCTGGATTAGCAGCCGCCTGGAAAACGCCTACAACATGCAGACCGGCGTTCTCGACGGGCGCGCGCCTTCAGCCGTCGAGATCATGTTGCCGGATCTCGAAGAAGACGTGGACATCGAAATCCAGAAGGAAAACCTGCATGCAGTCCAGGCCTTGTATTTTGCATACCAACTCGAAGAAATGCGCCTGTTCCAGGTGATCGAACGCATCGTCGACCTGTTCCGCAGCGGCTTGCTGGTGCTCGGACGCAGTTCGGTGGGTGACAAGCTGTTCAACTACTACAAGAAATCAGCTGAACGAATAACGGAACTGGAGCGGCGTGATTTGTATATGCGCGTCTTCGGTGCGCCGGGCGGCAATCCGGGGGGCGAGCCAAACCGCGACTTCAACGAGTTGTGGCTGCGCTTCGTTTCGGCGGTTTCCAGCTTCAACCGGCAGCTCACGGTGGACAACATGCTGCGCCGCAACGTGCCCATGTCGGTGTCCCAGGAGCAGGTGCGCAAAGCCGCCCGCGACCTGGGTGCCAACATGTCGCGCAATGGCTACGGCATCGCCTGGTTTGCCGCCTCCGAACTCCAGCAAACCATCGTGGAGTTCCGCGACATCCTGCAGGACACCGAGCTGCGTAGCCAGTTCGGCGCACGCGACATGTGGCAGGTGATCGATCAGGTCAACGTCAACTATCTGGGCGGCGCGCGCAACACTCACCGCTATCGCACCCAGGCCCGCGCCGGCGCGATCATCATCCGCTGGATCGCGGAGAATATCTCGAAGCTGTCCAATGTGAGCGGTCCGGTCATCGAGCTCGAGCAGGTCATCAACCCGGTGCTGCGTGCCGCCGGCGGCAGCGCCCGGCCGACCGAGAATCCCACCGACTACGACCTCATCAACGCCTGCGACCAGTGGCTGGCGGTCGGCGGCGTGCAGGACCAGAGCGTCGAGCAGTACTCGCAGCCGATTGAATCGCCGATCATGACCAGCCGACCGATCGACATTCCCCAAGCAGCCCGGGATGTACTCAGCAATCTTGGCATCAACATGCCGGCCATGTAATCCGTAGCAACTCAGACAGTGGGAGACCGCAATGCACACCCCTCATTCCAAACGCCCGATGTCGGCCCATGTCATCCACTCCCTCGCACAGGCCTCGCGAGCACTGGGAGTATGCAATCCGATGCCGGTCCTGGGCCCGATCATAGAGCGCACTTTCTACCGGCCCGATGACGACATCGCCTATGCGGACAACGCCCTGACACCGGGTGCGGTGCCCTTCGAACCCTCGTTCTCCGAGGCCGAGCCGGATACGTTGCGCTTCACCATCGAGCCCCTGGGTCCGGGTGCTTCACCCGTCGCACGACGCGACGAGGCCACCCGCGAGATGCGCCGCCTGGTCGGCCCCCTGTTCGGACAAGATGCTTTGCGCTGGTTCGACACCCGGAGCGAGGAATGGCGCGGGCTGGGAGGGCTGGGCTGGATGTCCTACGGCGCCTGGTTCGGGAGCGCATTCGACGAAGATGGTTTGTATTCCGCCAAGATCTACTACGAATTGGCCCCTTCCCAGATCGATGCACTAGCCCCCAATCTGGCACGCCTCACACACATGGTGATGGCCGAGATGCCAACCTTGATGCCCATTTTCACCTCCATCGGCTGCAAGCGCGACACGGGCAGTCAGCGTGTCACCTTCATGCACCGCGGGCCCTTGGCGGTAGCTGCGCTCGGGCCGCTGATGAACCGCCTCGGCATCGGCCACCAGTTGCCGAGTCTGATGCGCGTGGTGGGCGTCGCCCTGGGCGGGCGCTTCGAGTTGCCCAACGGCGGTGTGCTGATCGGCCTGCGCGACACCCCGGAAGGCGTTGAGCTCAAGCTGGAGATCCTGCTTGCAGCACTGCCCGACCTGCCGGCACGCTTTCTTGATCTGCTGCGTCTGGGCCTGGCCGAACGACCGCGCCAGTTGTCGGCCCTGGATCGCTGGCTGTCCGCGTTCGGTGTCGAAGATGCCAACGAGCAAGGCCACTTTTCGGTGCTATCTGTGCGCGTGACCCCCAGGTCCCAGGCACGTATCAGTCTATACGTCCGACCCATCGAGTTCGAAATGCGCGAAGCGCTCGAAGAATCCGCCGCCGCTTGAACCGAGCCCCCATTCCGGAGTCCGCCATGTCCGCTTCCGTCTTTCCCGCCACTGCCACCCGCCCCAGGTCGGCACCGCCTCCTCACCCCACGGTCAGCCGCGAAACTCATGATGCGGCGCGCATGGCTGTACGCGAATTGCTGGAACGCAGCCAGGCTTACAGTGAATTGTCCGATGACAAGCGTCGCGAACTCGCCAATAATCTGGTGCAGATCGGCAGCTACCTGGCTGAGCCCGACGGCCAGCGCCTGAAGCCCGGCCAGCAAAGTCCCCAGGTACGCGCCCTGGCCGGCGATGAGCCCAAGCCGCCCGAGTTCGGCCAGGCTGCGCGCGCGGGTGGCGAGCAGATGGCAACCCTGATCGAGCAGGTGAACTTCCCAAGCTTCGTCGCCAACCTGATCCACGGCGTGTTCGATTCCATCGTGCAAAGTTCGATCCAGCAGATGGAGGCATATGCGAAGTTGGTCGCCGATGTATCCAAGAGCCTGAACCAGTTCCGCGACGACAACACCACCCAGAACCAGGGACGCGATCATCTCATCGAACAATTTCCGGACCTGTTCCAACTCTCAGTCGACGACAGCGGCTTCGGCGATTTCGGCTCATTCGGCTCATCCGGAACGACGCCGCCGCAGCCACGCGTGACACTGCGCGAGGATATCGACGAATCAAGCGCACTGCAGCGCTTGAACAATAGCGGGCTACCTTTGGATAAGCCCCTCACCAGCCTCGACGACGATCTGGTCGAGGCGCTGCTGGTTCCCGCGGCGCGCACCCAGATTGCCACCGGGCGTCAGCAGTTGCTGGCCACCATGGTGCTGATGGGCATCAATCGTATCGTCGTCACTGACGGCAAAATTTCGGCCAAGGTCATGTACGACTTCAAGGCGACAGACAGCCGAAGGCTCGCATACAGCGCCACGCGCTTCGACCATGAAAAAGACGCACAAGGAAACCTGCAACTCACCCGCAGTTATTCCGGCGACTATGAGCGCAAGACAGAGGGGGGTAGCTACAGCAAGAGCGACGAGGGCGAAGACCGGCGCGATGGCAGCTATTACGCCAAGGGATCTTACAGGTATGACCAGCAGCCAGTGGTAAAGCTGATGTCCACTACAAAATTGATGGACGATTCGCAGCTGTCGACGAAGGCACAGCTGGTTGGAAACGTGGAGGTCAATTTCAAGAGCGACTACCTGCCTCTGGAGAAGATGGCCACTCCCGAAAATATCGCCGCGCTACAGATGAATGCCCAGCCTGGCATGTTGAAGAACCTGGCCTCTCGCCCGAGGGCGAGCGGGGCTCCCGCCGCCGCATCGCCGGCACCAGCCGCACCGGCACCGACCACGACCCCCTAAGCGACCATGTCCGATACCGCTGCCAATACCCCCGCCTGGCTCGACGACGATACGCTAAGCGCGGTACGCCCCCAGGTGCGCCAGTTGCTGGAGCGCTCGCCGGGCTTTCGCTCGCTGCCCCAGGCGCAGCAGCGCGAACTTGCCCGAACCATGGTCAAGGTCGCCTCCTACATGGCCAATCCGGATGGCTTGGCCAAACAGGAACTGACGCCGGGCAAGGCTGTGCTCGCCCACGCCCAGGCCGACGCGGTGGGGGCCGCCAAAGGGAAGGCCTCGGAAAAGATCGGCACATTTGCAGGCGCGGACTTCCAGGGCGGCGCGATGCGTCAGGGCGTGGAACAGTTCAGGAATCTGGTCGGGTCAGTAGACTTCCCAAGCTTCGTCGGCGGTCTGATCCAGAATGTTTTCCAGGCCATCGTGACTGCCTCCATCCAGCAGATGAATGCTTATGCCTCCATGCTGAAATCGGTGGCGCAAACCGTGGACCAGTTCGCCCAGGACAACATCAGCCTGAACAATGCCCGCGACTGGCTGATCGACAAATACCCCGACCAGCTCGGTCTGGACGAGGAAGCCGTACAGGAAGAAGGTGGCACGCCCAGGCTGGTCATTAGGGCAGAGGATGGTGAAGCCATACTCTCCCAGATCAACCAGGAGATGCAGCTCGGCCAGCCGATAACCGACCTGTCCGACCCCGATCAGGAAACCCGTCTGGTCATGGCCGCGCGCATGCAGATGGCACGCAGCCGGCAACAACTGCTGGCATCCATGGTCATTCTCGGCATCAACCGCATCGTCATTACCGATGGCGCGATCAACGCCAAGGTGGTGTTCGATCTGAAGGCCAGTGACCAGGCCCAGCGGCGGGCCAGGGCCTCACTCTACGACTCCCAATCAAGCCGCAACCGCAACACCACTGTCGCCGGCGGCAGCTGGGGCTGGGGCGGAGCGGCCAGTGCCAACGTCAACGAACAGCAACATGTCACTACGGTTTCTTCCTCCGTGGATGAGTCTTCCGAATCCAAGGCCGAACTGAAAGCCAAGCTCACCGGCGAGGTGCGAGTGAACTTCAAGTCCGACTACTTCCCTATGGAAAAGCTGGCCTCGCCCGCCATGATCGCCGCCATCCAGGGCAACTCGACGCCAGTGGATCCCAATGCACCGCCCCAGGCGCGCAGAGGCGCCGAAACGGCGCCGGCCGCCACTCGATAATCAGACACGCGAGCCAGCGGCCATGTCCATGCCAGCCCACGATCTCGCATCCGGACTCGCCCGGCCACGTATAGATCGCACCCTGCTCAAAGCGCTGGCTTTCGCGCTTGAAACAGTGCAGGAGGCACGCTCGCAAGGCAACCGCTCCTTTGCCCAGGCAGGACTGGGCGACATCGACCTGCCGGATACTGTACCTACCGCAGAAGATGCCCAGCACCTGCAGACCATCGGCCCGCTGTACTTCGGCTTCGAACTGGAACAAGCCGGGCTGCTGCGCACCGCCGAACTGGTGGCCGGATTGTTCTCCAGCGGGGCAATCACCCAGCCCCTCGGCCCCACTTCGGAACTGATCGCCCAATTCTGGCATACCCGCCACCAGCGCATGAACGAGATGGAGCGCGGGCAAATCCTGTCCAACGTGTTCGAGCCCCGTGAGTTCTATCCCCTGATGCGCGGGTTATGCAATGCACTGGTAGGGTTTGCGAATCATCCGGTACAGACGACTGATATACATGCCACGGTTGCGCTGCAACAGGCCGCTGAGGAATTGGGCGCCTGGCTGGCAGCACGTGGCGGGGGCATGGTGTCTTACGCTGCAGACGAAATCCTCCAGACCTTGTCGCAGGCAACCCGATTTTTGCGTGACCGGCTACTGCAGACGGCATTTGGCGTGCATGATCTGTGGAGTTTGATCAACGTCGTTGGCCAGGCGCAGGGCCAGGACAGCCAGTCTGGCCGGCGCCACGCGGATTTGGGGCGGGCCGGCGCGACCGTGCTGGGCTGGCTGTCCTCAGGGGCAGGGGCAGGATTCCATCTCGACCCAGCCAGTGCCGACGGTCAGCGCGTAATGGCCGCTGCGGTGGACTGGCTGCTCGCCTATGAATCGCTCGGCACAGTAATAGGGGGGGCGGCTCCGAACGCCACGTTGCCTCTTACGCAACCAACGTGACAGCAGGAGCCGGACCAGGCATGTCCTCCTCCTCGCACGCCTCGACTCCACCACCATGGCTGCGCCAAGCAGTGCGAGGCGTGCTGGAGCAAGCCCCCGGTTATAGCGAACTGGCCCCTGGCGAGCGTCGCGACCTGGCCCAAGCCATGGTGCGCGTGTCCAGCATCGCCGCCGCACTGATCGCGGAGGAAGGAGCCGCCAGGGAAGCCATCGACCGCACCCGGCCGCGCCTTGCGCCCCTCGCCCGCGCCCAGGAAGCGCCTGGCTTTGGCGCTTCCGCCGAACGCATCGCCGGCATCACCCGCAATGTGCTTGGCGCGGTGTCCTTCCCGCGCTTCGTTACCGATCTGATCAATGGTGTGTTCCGCGCCATGCTCAACTCCACCTCGCAGCAGATGCAGATGTACGTGCAACTGCTCAACAGTGTGTCGGCCTCGGCTGAAGGTTTCGAGCGCAGCCAGTTCAGCGAGGGAACAGCGCGTCAGTGGGTAGCAGACCATTTCCCTGATCAAATCCAGTATGACGTGCCCGAGGTAGAGCCTGGCGAACAGCCCGACCCGGAAGAAGTGGCTGCCGTTCGTCTGCGCCTGCGCGATGGCGCGCGCATGCCGGGCGAGGAGGAATTGCGCGCAGTGCTCGGCCTGGGACCTGAGGAATCGCTCGATGCCAGCAATCCGGAACAGCTGGTGCCGCTCGCACGAAGGCAGATCGCTCGCCAGCGCCAGCAGATGCTGGCGACCATGGTGATGCTGGGCATGCAGCGCATCGTCATCGACAGCGGCAAGATCAACGCCTCCATGCACTTCCACATCGATACCCGCAGTGCCGCCGCTGAGGACCGCGCTTCGCAATTCGGCATGCAGAACCGGATCAGAGCCTCCGGAAGTTATGGTGTAGGGCCCTGGGGCGTGAGCGCCGAGGTCGAGAACACGATCAGTTACGTTTCCACCCAGCGCACGCAAAACACCGAGGAGATCAACACCGACCTTGATCTGAATTCCTCGGTGGAACTCAATTTCCGCACCGACTACCTGCCTCTCAACCAGATGGCTGCGCAAGCCCAGGCCGATCGTATCCGCAACGCTTCGCTCAACCCGGCTGCGGCAACCGACACCTCCTCCGCCGAACGCCAGGCTCGCCAGGCCGCCCAGCGTGCCGCCGAGGAAAGCCGGCGCGGCGGCATGCTGACCATGCCGACCATGCCATCGACAACGCCCCCCGCATCCCAGCCGCCGAGGACAACAACAGGAGGAGGCACGTCCAGGCAGACCACGACAAGCACAACGACGCCGGCATCTGCTGCCAGGCCAACTGCCACAACGCAGCCACCTGCTACTGCAGCCCCTCCCGCGACGACGACGCCCGTTTCCACGACGGCCCCACCCGCCAGCACACAGCCATCAACACCTGCGCCTGCTCCAGCCACAGCACAACCCGCTCGCACCCCGCCCGCATCCTCCACTGGGCCAACCGCGCCCCCGGCTTCGCAGGCACCAGCCTCTACAAATCAACCCGCCCGCACCCCGCCTGCGTCATCCACTGCGCCTGCCTCCTCGACATCGCAGACGCCGGCATCTGCGGCCTCACCCCCGGCGCCTTCCGCGACCACTGTCGGCAGCACGATAGGCGGCGCTATAGGAGGCGCAGCCGGTGGGGCGGTAGGCGGCGCGGCTGGCGGCGCTATAGGAAATGCCATTGCGCCCGGGGTGGGGGGCGTAGCAGGCGGGGCAATTGGAACTGCAGTTGGTTCCGCCATAGGTCCCACCGTCGGTGCGGCAATCGGGGGCGCCATCGGTTCCGCCATTGGCGGGTAAGCGCCTGAGCGCCTAGACCACGCAAAGATCACGCTAGCGCTTCGGCCACCATCTCAGCACAGTCATTTCAGAATGGGCAGGGTTTTCCCCACCACCGCCGACGCAGTCAAGAAGGCCTTCGTGAGAGCCGGCAACCGGGCTGGGATTGAGAATTTCCACTTCCACGATCTCAGGCATGAAGCCACATCACGTCTGGCAACCCGCCTAGACAACGTTCTAGAACTGGCCGCAGTCACTGGCCACAAGGATCTCAGGATGCTGAAACCTTACTTCCAGCCCAAGGCCAAGGATATTTCACGGAAGCTGGGGTAGGTCTCTAACTAGTTGCTGCTTAGAACGCTAGGCAAAAAAACTTGCCCCAATAGACATCACAATAAACACACTGAACGTCCCTATACGACCCGAAGCATCATTAGAAATGTTTGCCGTAACAACTGGTGTTTAACGGAATAGAAGACATCCTTGAACACATGCCTAATTCTCTCGGTAGTTCCAATTTTTAGCATTCACCAGAAGTGGAGCTAGGCTGCGAGTTTCAATTTCCACATGCAAGAATGCCGCCTCCCTGCCAATAAGGCCCCATTCTTGCTTAGGTATTCCTGTAGCTGATTATTTGTCACAAAAACTACAGGGACATTCATGCCGCTTCATGACTTTCGCTGCCCCAACTGCAGCCAGACCTTTGAACTACTGATCCGCGGTTCCAACATTCCGACCTGCCCAACCTGTGGCAACCAGGAACTGGAAAAACTCGTGTCCATGCCCGCCGCGCCGGGCAAGGCCGCCGGCATCATCGCAAGCGCCCGCAAACAAGCGGCGCGCGAAGGACATTTCAGCAACTACTCAACGTCCGAGCGGAAAAAAGTCAAATGACGCCGCACCGGCCCGACGGAATTTGTAGGATCTGCGACAAATGAACCGGCTGTTGCGCAGCCCCGGCGCCATGAAGAGGCTCATGTTTTTCCTGGCATGCAGGCTGCTTGTGTTGTTGGAAGCCTATCTGAGGCGGAAACGCCAAAATTACCGGAGTCCTCACATGCTTAATGCATCGCTGCTGTCCATCGTCGAAAAAGCAGGCGTCGCCGTGCTGACCCTGACGGAAGGCCTGGAAAAGGACGAGTTCCTGTCTTCTCGCCTCACCCGCGCGGAAACCGCGCGCCAGCTGAAGATCATGAGCGACTCCATGGCCAGCCTGCCGCCATCGACGCAAGTCCTGCTGGAGGAAATCGACTGGAAAGGCTGGCAGTCGCTGGCGCGCCGGATCGGCGGCGGCGACAGCGCGGAAGAGGAAGCGCTGTGGTTCGCGGCGTGCTCGCTGGCGCCGGCCACGCTGATGTGGCTGCGCGTCTACCGCAAGAGCCAGCCGGAGGTATTCGCATACAAGCCCGCGCCGCACGGCGCATGAATCAGGCAATGGAGAAGCCCATGCAAGCCATCCTCAAACTCGAAGGCGATCACATTCATCTCGCTTCGCCCGAGGAAGTCGCCGCCGGCATCAAGGCCGCCTGCGAAGTGTTCGCCAGCAACAACGCCGATCCGAAGGCCTGCACCGCCGCCAGCAAAAAGCTGGACAAGGACCAGGAACTCACCCGCGACGAAGCCCTGCTCTGCGTGATCTGGAATACCGCCGACGACAAGGCCTTCCGCGCCGTGACCCTGGGCTGGCTGGCCCGCGATGTGGATATCCGCTTGGTCTTGGCATAGCCCGCAGCATGACAGTCGAACAACTCATCGCCGCCCTGCAGCAAATGCCGCCAGAGGCAGTCGTCATCATCGAAGGCGACGCCGGCTATTCGCTGGTCGGTGGACTGGAATTCGAGCAGAACGGCAACGGCGTGCCTGACGAAGTCATCCTGCAGCCGTCGATGGAAGATGACTGAATCCGATACATCAAACAGCCTCGTGGTGGCGGAAATGAACACCCACCACTTCATGTTCCGCGGCGCGGGGCATAGCCGAGGGGCCGCCCGCCTCGCCCTGCTCAATGCCTGGCGCACGCACCGCACGGCATTGCTGGAACAGTATCCGGAACGAACCGGCTCGATTCCGGACGAGCACCATATTGAGGAGCACTTCAGGGTCTACTACCTGGAATTCGCTTTCGATGCCGGCTACCGCGATGGCGAGCGCGTCTTTTAATCGTCATCGCGAGGCCGCCAGGCCGTGGCGGTCCAGTTGAACAAAGACCCAGCAACATTACTTGAACGAAGAACCCGCATGAACACAGCAAACATCCTCGACCACAACCGCATCATCCTCTGCCACTTCGACAGCTACAGCTGCGCCCTCAACTTCGCGCGCTATGGCGACACCATCCTGGCACCGGCGCCGCTGCCACCCTCGGCCAGCGACACGCCGCCGCTCGAAACTGCCGGCGAGCAGCATGCGCCCGATGCAGTGCTGGAGGCCATGGTCGCGAAATACGGCCTCAACCCCGCGCAACTCAAAATCGACGAAGGCTTCGAAGCCTGGCTGTCAGGTGAGAGTGGGCCCATACGCGTCCACCTGGTGCGGATTTCCAGCCCGGACATCCCGCACGAAGCCATCGAACCCATGGGCGCAGTGTTCAAGCCCATCAGCCAGATGCGCGGCATGCCCGCGACCGAACTGAACCTGATGCGTCAGGTTTTCAATCTGATCATGGGTGGCTGACACCTGTTCTTTCAATCTTTTTCTAAGGAGGCCAACATGGCTTCATGTAATGGCGAGCGCACTCCAAATGGAGAACAGTGTCACGGAACACTTTGGAAGCGCAAATAGTGGCGCCATCGGACAGATGGAAATGCTGCCCAACGAGGTTCGGGCTCCACGCAAGACGGGTACTCACACCTGACTACGGCTGGCTAATGGCTGGCCCCTTGATTCTTTCCTGTCGCTACCCCACGGCTTCCAGCAGCCATGACCGGAAGGAGGCAACCTTTGCCAGCGCAATCCGATTGGGCGGCATGACCAAGTGATATGCCATGGGGCTGGCAATTGACTGGTCAAGCAATCGCACGAGTCGGCCAGCCTTGAGATCTTCCTCAACCAAGCTGCGCCAGACCAGGGCGGCGCCGAGGCCAGACACTGCAGCTTGAATGACCAGATTGATCTCGCTGAAATGCTTGATACGCAGGGGTGACTTGGGCTCTATGCCCTGGGTGCTCAGCCAGGTTTCCCAATCCGGGAAGAAGTGTTTTTCTGTATGCCACTCGTCATTAAGCAACGGACGGTCAGCAAGATCGGCGGGGGTCGAAATTTCCGCAGCCAGAGCCGGCGTAGCGACAGGAATGATCTCTTCGGGCTTTAGCCTTTCAACATGCAGGCCGGAATAAGCACCGGAACCGAAACGAATGGCGCAGTCGATATCCTCCAAGGAAAAATCGACCAGCCTCCTGGTTGCCAACAGGCGCAGTTCGATCTCGGGATGACGCTTGTGAAATTCGTCCAGACGCGGCACCAGCCATCGCGCAGCGAAAGTGGGCGGAGTCGAAACCACCAGCGGTCCGTCGCCAGAGTCGACGCGTAACTGCAAAGCGGCACGTTCCAGACGGTCGAAGGCGTCGGTCAAGAGAGGCAATGCGGCCAAGGCTGCATCGCTCAGTTCCAGGGACTTGCCACGCTTGAACAGGGGCTGTCCGAGCAGTTCTTCCAGTTGCTTTATCTGCTGACTCACTGCCCCGGGTGTGACATGCAGCTCCTGCGCCGCCCGGGCCATGGATAGATGCCTGGCCACGGCTTCGAAAGCGCGCAATGCGGTCAGGGGCGGCAGGCGTCTGGACATTAGTTTTTCTTAACCAAAAGACCATAAATTATCGATTGTCCATCGTAGCCGTCAAGCTATAGCCTGAGCATTCGTTTAGAAATTATGAATTGGTGTCGTCATGCCGCTGAATCTGGTTTACCTGCTGGTTACGGTTTCCGCCTTCTTCTGGGGAGTCAATTTCATCCTGGCCGGCCTGGTCCTGGCTGATCTGCCACCGCTCTGGGCGGCAGCCTTCCGCTTTCTGCTCGGTGCCGCGCTGATGTTGGCGATCGCCTGGCGCATGGGCGACGACCTGATCGGCTTTGCCAGACGCCATGCCGGTATCTACCTGCTACTGGGCGTGGTCGGCATCGCCGGTTTCAACCTGCTGTTCTTTCACGCCATGCAAAGCACCTCGGCCGACAACGGCGCCCTCATCATGGCCACCAATCCCCTGCTCACCACCCTGCTCGCCACCGTCCTGCTGGGCGAACGCGCCAGCGCCAGACACTGGGCCGCCCTGCCCGTGGCCCTGGCCGGGGTGGCCGTGGTCATCACCCATGGCCATCCCGCACAACTGGCCAAACTGCAAGTAGCAAATGGCGACCTGCTCATGCTGGCGGCCAATCTGACCTGGGCACTGTTCAACGTCTTTAGCCGGCGCTTAATGCCCAAAGGATCGCCAATCGGCCACACCGCCCTGATGATGACCGCCGGCGCTGCCATTCTGCTTGCCGTCGCCCTGGCGGGCGGCGAGCCCTTCGCCTTGCCAGGTCTGCAAGCCGCTTGGGCATTGGCGATCATGGCAGTAGGCGGCACGGTACTGGCCTATCTGTTCTGGGGCATGGGCATCCAGCGCCTCGGTGCCGGACGTACTGCGCTGTTTCTGAATCTGGTGCCGGTATTCGCGATGCTGGTCAGCGGAGCGGTGGGCGCCCCGCCCACCGCCGCGCAAGTCACAGGCGGGCTGATCGTGCTGGCAAGCGTGGTCCTGTCCATGCTGCCGATGCGCCAGCAGACTGCCGCGTGAACTCCAGAAAACCGTATGGTTGGCCGCCAATATCAAAGCTCGCGGCCTGAACCGGCGATTTTCAAGTAAATGAAGCTGGCCCTTTTAGTTATGGAAGACGACCGATTGAGTTTGCACCCCGCAGGGTTTCACGCGCGCGGCGACATTGATCTCCCGGTCGATATAAGCAATCCACGTTAGCCGTTAGCAGTAATGAACAATTGCCCTATCCTGCCAAGCACGACTGGCCACCCGTTTTTCATTCCCTCGAACGCCTGTTTGCCAATAGGCGAATCCAGGTCGAAGCCACTGTGTACCAAAGTCAGGCGCGTACCCATACCTTCCGCTTCCAGTGTCCAAGTAATGGTTGTATTCAGGATTCCTTCAGCGTAGGTATACGAAATCAGTTTTTCATGCTCGACCGCCAGTACTTCACACTGCTGCTGCCCCCAGGCCCCCATGTCGAGCACGAACCGGTGGCCGACCACTGGACGGATGTTACCGGGCGCCCACCAGTTTGCGATATGTGCAGGCTCCGTCAGCGCCACCCAGATTTTTGCAGGCGGGTGAGGGAAATACCGCGTCAGGTAAATTGCATTGGGCTCTGCCATTGGATTGCCCTCGTTCATGACAGGTTCTCCCTGATATAGGCTTCGAGCTTCGCCAGGTGCTGCTTGCCGCCCTCGATGGCACCGTACTTCTCGACCACCTCGTCGCGGGATTCTCTGCTGGGGAAAAGGTGGCGCAGTGTGATCAGGGTACCGCGGGCCGTTTCTTCCAGAATGATGCTGGACTCGAACCATACCCGTTGGCCGTCGCCATGGTCGAACACCAGCCTGGACGGGGGCGTGATTTCCTTGAACACGGAATGGTTAGGGTAGCGGGTGCCGTCCGGTCCCACCATTTCAAATGTCCATGCGCCGCCGACCCGGAAATCCATGGTCACATTTTCGTTTTTGAAGCCATCCGGACCCCACCACCTGTTTTGATGCTCGGGTTCAGTCATGGCCTTCCAGACCAGTTCGCGGGCAAAGGGCACTTCCCTCTGCAGCACCAGTTCGCGTTCGTTTTCATCTTTTGACATCGTTTCTTCCTTTCTTTTTTTCCATGCTATGCAGATAAG
>JAKACL010000249.1 GCA_021821425.1 Pseudomonadota bacterium | reverse complement strand
TGCGTTTGTTTGTTGCACGAGTTTCGATCTGCGAAGCGACTACGCCAGGAAAAACCCTGGTGCTGCCGTCAATGCATTCCTTAAGGCGTTTCCGAGCGATAGCGATGTACGGCTCATTATCAAAACCAACGGAAACGCAGATCTAGTCTCCATCAGCGGGCCAATGAAAAAACTGATTGAGTTGATTCGCAGCGACAGGCGAATCATCCTGATGACAGAAACCGTGCCCTATGACGAGGTGCAGGCGATCTACGGCGCCGCCGATGTGTTTGTCTCGTTGCATCGCGCTGAGGGTCTTGGGCTTGGCCCAATGGAGGCAATGCTTTTGGGGAAACTTGTTATTGCAACAGGGTACTCAGGAAACATGGCCTACATGACCGAGCAGAACTCGATGCCGATACCCTACCGCCTTGTCGAACCTAGGCATGTGAATTGGCAATATAAAAGACCATTCGCTGGTGATGCCGCCAGTTGGGCAGAGGCTGACACAGAGCAAGCCGTATCGGCGCTCAGGACGGCACGCAGCAACCCGGGGTTCAGAAAATTACTTGCGGCAAGGGGTGAGCGGGAAATCCGCGAAAGACAACTGGCAGCGTGGAGTGGCAATTATTTGATGCAACTCATGAACTACCTCGATGCAGGCAATCGCCCCCCCCTGCGCAAAGCTTTAGTCCGGCAAGTCCGGCAGATGGAGATTAAAGACCCGACTTTGCGTAAGCTGAACCTTGGCAGGCTTTTGGAGATCATGCGCAAAAAGGTCAGTGGGGTGTTTTGTAAACCTGCCGGCTAACCCTTTGATTGCGATCTACGACAAAATTATCATCAACTGCTGCCCACAGAATGTCAACTTGCAGCCGCCATCTAATGCAAAGGCATGATATTCAGTAGGCGGTAACTGTAAACATAACGAGCCAGCCAAGCATTAAGCTTGCTGATGATTCATCAAATGATCCCGTCCAACACACCCGTACCTGCAAAATGAGCCTCGGCAAAACCATCCGTCACGGCACGAAGTGGATATTCATCGGCCACACCGGAAGCCAGCTCATCAACTTCGCTTTGGGGCTGATTCTTGCCCGCCTGCTGATGCCGGCCGAGTTCGGCATGGTGGCGACCATCCTGATCTTCACCAACCTGGCCGGATTTGTGTCGGGCGGCGGCATGGGCCAGGCGATCGTGCGCGCCAAGGAAGCCGGCAAGCGGGAATACGATCTGCTGTTCACCATGCAGTCCATCGTGGGACTGGCGATTGTCGGTTTCTTTTTTGCCATCGCGCCCTGGTTTGGCCGCTGGTACGACAACCCGCTATACACCGACCTGCTGCGGGTGGCCGCCCTGTCTTTTCTGATCCGTCCGTACTTCAATGTGCCCAGCAACATCCTGCACCGGGACATGCGCTTCAAGGCAAAAACAGCCGTCCAGTTATCCAATCTGGTGGTCTACAACAGCGTTGCACTGAGCCTGGCCTGGCTGGGCTACGGCCCGTGGAGCCTGATTCTGGCCGGGCTTGCCAGCTCAGTTGCGGGGGCGTTGCAATATGCCTGGCATGCGCGCTGGCTTCCGGGTATTAGCTTTGATTTTGCACGCGCGCGGGAACTGATGCGCTATGGCCTGCTGGCTTCCGGCAACAATATCGTTGTCTACGTGCGCGGCCAGATTCCCACCTTCATCCTGTCGCGCACACTCGGGCCGGCCAGCGTCGGGCTTTTCAACAAGAGTGAAAGCCTTGCAAAAATGCCCCATTCGTTCATCACGGGCTCGGTCTATCCCGCGCTGTTTCGCGCCCTGGCGGCCGAACAGGACAACCTGGACAAATCCCGTTATCTGTTTTTTCGCAGCATCAGCCTGGTTGCCGTATACGCGACGCCGTTTTATATCGGCTTGCTGTGGCTGGCCGAACCCTTTGTTCGCGGTGTGTATGGCCCGAA
The DNA here is from genome assembly GCA_021821425.1 of Pseudomonadota bacterium. The sequence goes on along the minus strand of JAKACL010000249.1, from coordinate 1,262 downwards.
CTGGGTTGAGGCGGCAGGCCCCCTCAGCATTCTGGTGCTGGCCTGGCCTTTCTGGCTGATGGGCAACCTTTCCGGAAACGTTCTGGCTGCCCGGAACTGGCTGGATCGGGAATTGTTCGTGCAGATTTCAACCGTGATCGTCACGGCATTGGCGATCGTGATCGGTCTCCCCTACGGGATCGAGGGCGTGGCCTGGGCCGTCGTGTGCAGCGTCGCGTTCATTGCGCTTTACCAGTACGGGCTGGCGGTGAAATGCCTGAAAGCAAAACCCTCGGGCTATCCGCTCGCGCTGGTTCCCGCCGCGGTGCTCAACACCCTGCTCGCGGCGGTCCTGTTCGCGACCGACTATATGCTGCCTCAATCGCTGCGCAGCAACGATTACACCTATCTCGCGCTGATGGGCCTTGCGGGGGGAGCGATTTACGTGGCTGGCTTCCTTTATCTGCCCTTTTCAACGCTTAAAGCCGAGCAGCAAAGGTGGAAATCGGTGCTGAGACTGAGCGCAGCACCCGTCGCATGAAAGCCGCCCTCGCTACTGACGGGATTCCGGCCTTGCGCTACCCTCGCGATACCCGGCAGCCTGAAGGCAGGCCTGCCGACAGGCTATTTTCCGAAAGGCGAACACGATGAACCACGGCAATACCGCTCATGACAACCGCACCCGTCCTGTTCGCAGAACAGGGGGGGGCATTTTTGTGCTGGCTGCCTTGGTCGTCCTTGCTACAGGCTGTTCCGAGTCAGAAAAATCCCTTGTTGTATTTGAAGACGTCACGCAGGCATCAGGCATTGGCGAATATGTCGGCATGACCTACGGTGCCGCCTGGGGCGATTTCGACGGCGACGGACTGCCGGACCTTTATCTCACCAACCATCTCAATCCGGCCAAACTTTATAAAAATACAGGCGAGGGGCGATTCGAGGATGTCACGGCTGCATATTTTGCCCATGAAGATACCGTGGCCGACAAACATGGCTTTGCGTGGGCCGATTTCGACAACGACGGCCGGCAGGATCTGGTGCAGCTGACCGGTGCGGTGAGGGGCGTGGGCGCCGAGCCCAAACTGCTTTTCCATAATCGTGGCGACAGGTTGGTCAATGTCGCAGAGACCCTGGGCGTGCTCAACCCGGACGGCCGTACGCGCATGCCGCTGTGGTTCGAGCTTGACCACGATGGCCGGCTCGACCTGTTCCATGGGGCGGAAGCGCGTTTGGACGACAAATCCCCGCCCTTTGTTTTTGTGCAGGGCGATCATGGTTTCGAC
>JAKACL010000248.1 GCA_021821425.1 Pseudomonadota bacterium | reverse complement strand
GGTAATGGCTGAGCAGCTGGCCTTTCTCGTCGGGCAGCGTGAAGCTGTAGCCGGCCACCATGGGGGTGAAGGCGAACGCGGCGGCGCGGCGTTCCTGCCAAGCGAGCTGCTTGCCGGCGACCAGGTTCATCGCGGTGTTGTGGATGGGATAGGGACGCTGGCATTGCGGCTTGCCCAGGGGTGCGCTGCAGAGCTCGGCCAGCTTGAGATCGTCGCGTGGGTCGAATCCGGTGAAGGGATGCGGCGAGCGCACCTTGCAGCGCGAGGCGCCGAGATAGCAGCGCACCAGGCGCTGGCGGTAGAAGTGGTAGATCGAGAACAGATTGACGTCGATGCGCCACGCCAGCGCGGCCGCGGCAGTCAGGCTGCCGGCGCACAGGATTGCCACCCAGGCGATGTCGGCGCGCTGGAAGTTGGCGGCTTCCTGGTACAGCACGGACATGAATTGCGTGGAGGTGCGGACATGTTCCTCGCATCCGCTGCAGAACATCGGCAGCATCAGCAGCTGGTGCAGGCCGAACGACAGCAGGCCGAGCAAGCCGAGGATGAAGACGTACGGCATCGCCTGCGCAGCAAGGTCGCGCCAGTTTCGCCGGACATCGTTGGCGGACTTCGGGCTGCGTCCCAGCAGCACGCCGACTGCGGTCGACAGTATCCAGGCCACGCCGCCTGCGGCAACGAAAGCCTCCGGAGCCCAGCGGAAGAAGGCGGGTGCGATGAAGACGATGCTGAACAGCGTCGCCCATACCAGCGAGACCAGCAGTACCCAGCCGCCCAGGCGCGACCACCATTCGCGCGAGTCGTGCGAGAAATAGCGCCCCATCAGACCGATGTGGCCGACCACGGTGAGCGAATAGAACTTCAGCAGCAGCGCGGTAGCCAGCGCGGACGCGATCCACGAGCCGCTGTAGCCCTGGCCGATGCGCCGGATGAACTCGGTCGCTTCGGCAAACGCGGCCAGCAGCAGGCCGCCCAGTGCGCCTGCCAGCAGGGCGTACACACCCATGGCAAGGACGCGGCCCGGGGTAAACCGCGGCGGGTCAAGCGTGCGGCGAACGAAAAACCGTCCCAGCGCCCAGCCCAGCAGCCACGGCGGCACATAGACCAGCATGCCCCACAGCACCCAGCCGCCGAGCGTTATCCGGTCGAGTCGTTCTGCACCGGCGTAAAAGCCATAGGCAATCAGCCAGGCCGACAGCAGCGCGGGCAGCACCACCAGCAGCAGCACGCCGGGCTGGCGCGTATGGAACGGCCGATTCTTGAAGGCGCCGCGGCCCCCGAGGTTGAGCCCGACGAACACCATGGCGATGAAAATACACACGATGCCGCCGCCAAACAGCGGCATCAGGTTGGCGTTGGCGACGACGGGGCCTTCCCAGCCGGTGAGCCAGCGGGCAAACCACACCAGCACACGCGGTAGCAGCAGCACGCCGCCGAGCGCCAGCAGCAAGAGAATGAGGTTGAGATACAGGTTGCGCAGATAGGTGGCCACCGCGGTCAGCGTGTCGGCGGAAAAGAAACTGGCCCGGGGCGTGATGTAGTTGCTGTAGCTCCGCAGGAAGCGGATTGCGGAATGTTCGTTGCCGCCGGCGTGCAACAGCGGCTCGGCGTCCTCGACGCGGCCGTTGCACTTGAGATGAATGAAGGCCGACAGCCAGCCGCCGATATAGCCGCCGCCCGAGACGCACGACAGGTAGTCGAACTGCCGCAGCAGCCTGAGCTCAGCGAGCGCCTGGATAATGCCCAGGTTGAAGGTGGCGCTGCGGATGCCTCCACCGGAAAATGCCAGCCCCGTCAGCGGCCGTTCGGGGCCGTCCTGGTGGCCGTCAGGTTCGCGGATGCGTGCGCGTTCCAGCGCGTGGATCGTGTCCCAGTCGAGCGAAGTCGGCGTGTCAGCCATCGATCGCTTCCAGGTATTTGCTGTGGCACCAGCCGACGATGTCCATCACCCCATTGACCTCGCCAACGACATCGACCTCCCACCACAGGCCCCGCTTGGCCAGCACCTCGACCTCGGTTGCGGGCGGCAGGGGCGTGCCCGGCAGCGCCGAGAAGTCCGGGCCGGCGCCGCTCCGCATATAGAGCCGGGCAGTGGTGCGGTAGCGTTCGGCATGGTCGTCGCCACGCCCCAAAAGGCGCGCGCGCACCGAGGTGAGCGGGAAATCCGGGCCCGGGTCGCGCTTGCGGCCGGGCGCGATGTCGTCGTGCCCCAGCACGTCGGCGAGACCGTATTGGTTGACCAGCGCCATGCCGCATTCCAGCGTGGCCTCGATCTGCGCCGGGGTGTAGGCATGCCAGCCGCAGGGCAGGGTGCCGGGCGGATCGTTGCGGTGGCAGCAGACGGTGACTTCGCTGTCAGGATAACTGCGGCGGGTGAGCGGGGACACCCATTTGCCACCGCTGCGGATCAGGCAGCCGGCATTGTCGAGCTCGATGCCGATGCTGTGGCGGTTGAGCCCCGACAGGCTGCCCCAGCGCGACTGGCCGGCATGCCAGGCCTCACGGTTGAATGGCACCAACTGGGTGATCGCGCCGTCGCGCGCGATGACCAGGTGGGCGGACACGCGGGAAGCCGGGCTGCAGAACCAGGCGACGGTGCCGGCGACGCTGCTGCCGGCGGTGTAATGCAGGATCAGGAAGCGGGGGGAAATACTGCTGCCGACATGCGGGCTCGCACGATAGGCCAGCGCCGAGCCATCGTCCCGCGCCAGGCGGTGATTGCGTATTTTCATTGTGGTGTCCCCCGTTCGGGTCACCGCAACGCGGGGCAGACGAATCCGGTGTCCGGGGCGGCACAGTGACTGCCCCCAACATAGGCCATGCTTTTACGGTTTGATATACAACTTTAGTTGTAGATGGCGGGTCAGGCGGGGCGGGCGGCAAAACACTGCGTGCCGTCGCGCGCCAGCAGGGCCGCGCCATACGCGGCTTCGGTGTGGGCGGCGCGCGTCACCGGCACCCCCAGCAGGCGCTGGCGGATCCGCGTCCAGACCGGATTGCGGGCGCCGCCGCCGGCGGTGTCGACCCGACCCGCCGGCGTGGCGCCGAGTTCGGCCAGCAGGCGATAGCCGCGCGCCTCGATGCGGGCGAGGCTTTCCAGCAGGCCATGCAGGAATTCGGCGTCGTCGGGCGGGCGCGGCGTCAGGCGCGGCGCCAGCGTGGGGTCGTTGACCGGGAAGCGTTCGCCGGCGCGCGGCAGCGG
>JAKACL010000247.1 GCA_021821425.1 Pseudomonadota bacterium | reverse complement strand
GTCGTGATTCTGCGTTGCCGCAGAATCAATACATCTTGGGGGGGAGTTGCTGGCCGCGCAGGCGCTTGCTCTGGCGCTTGACCGCGGCGGCGAGCTTGCGCTTGCGCTCGGCGGTGGGCTTCTCGTAGAACTCGCGGGCGCGCAGTTCGGTGAGCAGGCCGACTTTTTCGATGGAACGCTTGAACCGGCGCAGGGCGACGTCGAACGGTTCGTTTTCCTTGACTTTAACGTGGGGCATGTGAAGAACGCTTCCTGGGAATGGAATTGGAAAAACGGGAATGATAGCAAGCCCCCGCGCTTTTTTCCAGTCCCATGCCGCGCCTGACGCATTCGGTGTGGCAATGCAGGGGATGATCGAAGGCGTGTGGGGGCGTCACTACTGGGTTTTTCCAAGGGCTGAAGCCGGAAAAACAAATGAATTCAATGAAGTGCGTCCCTGTCGCTGGAGGCAAGCCCGGCCACTGCTCCGGCCATCCACGCTGGAAGGGTGTAGCGCAAGCCGGAATACCCGGGCATCGCACCGGCGGCGTGCCGCGTTTGCCGACATATAATAGGCGTCGGCCCTGTCGCTCGGGTTGTCCCTGTCATCCTTGTTGTGAAGTCGTCATGCCTGAAGTCAATCTGGAATTACAAAAAGAAGTCGCCGGTCTGATTGTCTCGGCGCTCAATCTCGATATCAGTGCGCAGGAGATTCAAGCCGACGCCCCCCTCTATGGCGAGGGGCTGGGACTCGATTCCATCGATATTCTGGAGGTGGCGCTGGTGGTGTCCAAGCATTACGGTTTCCAGTTGCGCGCAGACAATGCCGACAACGTCAGCATCTTCAGTTCTCTCGCCAGCCTGGCGCAACATATCGCGGCAAACAGGACAAAATGACGTCGACCCCGGTCCGCGCGATTCGCTGGATTGCCATCGCCACCGGGGCCGTCGCGTACCCGGTAGTGGCCCATTACAGCACCGCCACCTCGGCGGCGACCACCATGCCTTCACTGGGCGTGGCGGTCGCGCTGGCGCCTGCTTTGACGCTTCTGCTCTGGCTGACCTGGCATTCGCGCATGCGCCGGGTCATGGTACCCGTGTGGGTGGGCGCAGGCCTGCTGTTGTGGGGCTTCTGGGACGCACTGGAACGGAACTTCAGCTGGGTCTACTTCCTCCAGCATGCCGGCACCTATGCCATGCTGGCCGCCGTGTTCGGCGTCACGCTGGCGCGCGGGCGGCAAGCCTTGTGCACCCGTTTTGCCGAAATGGTCCACGGCAGCCTGACTCCGGAGGAGGCCCGGTATTCGCGCCAGGTCACGTGGGCGTGGACATTTTTCTTGCTGTCGATCAGCCTGGTTTCCGTTGCCCTGTTCTTCCTGGCCAGCATCGAGGTCTGGTCGGTGTTCGCCAACTTCCTTTCCTTCCCGCTCATCCTGCTGATGTTTGTCGTCGAATTCGCGGTGCGCCGACGCGTGCTCCCGCACCAGAAACAACACAGCATCATGGACGGCGTGCGTGCCTACTGGAAAACGCCGGTCGTGCGTCCGGGCGCACCCTCCGATACCCGCTAGGCTGTCTGTTTGCCGTCCATGCCGACCCTGCCGCTCATCGCTCATCGCTGCCTCGATGCTGTCATCGCCTGGTGCAGCAGCACGCCGGTCAGCGTCAGGCAGTTTCTGGGCGAGGTCGAACACGTCGCCGGCCAGTTGCCGCCGGGGCGGCATGTGCTCAACCTGTGCGGCGACCGCTACCGTTTCACCGTCGCGCTGGCGGCGTGCATCGTCAGCGGACGGGTCAGCCTGCTGCCCTCCACCCATACCCCGGAGATGGTCCGGCAGATGAAACGCATTGCCCCGGATGTCTTCTGTATCGTCGATCAAGAGGCGGGCGGCGTTGACCTGCCCACTTTCCGCTATCCCGAATCGATGCCGCCGCCCTTGGCCAGCCCGGTCATTCCGGAGATCGATGGCACGCAGGTCGTCGCCCAGGTCTTCACCTCAGGCTCCTCCGGCGTGCCGGTGCCGCATGCCAAGCGCTGGGGCAGCCTGGTGCGCAACGTACGGGCCGAGGCGGAACGCCTGGGCATCGGTGCGGCGCATGCGATCCTCGGCACCGTCCCGCCGCAGCACATGTATGGCCTGGAGTCCACGGTCCTGATGCCGTTGCAAAGCGGCGCCGCGCTGCATGCCGGACGTCCCTTCTACCCGGCAGACATCTGCGCCGCCCTGGCGAGCCTGCCACGGCCGCGCATGCTGGTCACCACCCCTTATCATCTGCGCGCCCTGCTCGCGGAGTCCGCCACGCTGCCGGCGACCGACCAGCTGCTTTCAGCCACCGCGCCGCTGTCGCTCGATCTGGCCGTCGAAGCCGAATCCCGTTTTGGCGCCCCGCTTGTCGAAATCTACGGCTGCACCGAAACCGGCCAGCTTGCCTCGCGTCGCACTGCCTCCGGGGCCGAGTGGCGTACCCTGCGCGATATTCGTTTACGCCGTGACGGCCAGACGATCCACGCCGAGGGCGGGCACATCGACAGCCCGACCGCGCTCGCCGACGTTATCGAACTCACCGGCACCGGCCCGGTGTCGACTACCTTCCTGCTGCATGGCCGCCACGCCGACCTGGTCAACATCGCCGGCAAGCGCAGTTCGCTCGCCTACCTCAACCATCAACTGAATGCCATTGCCGGCGTGCAGGATGGCGTTTTCCTGCTGCCCCGGGAAGATAGCCCGGACGGCATTGGCCGCCTCGCTGCCCTGGTGGTCGCCCCCGGGCTGACCCCGGCTGCCTTGAAGCGGGCGCTACGCGAGCGCATCGACCCGGTCTTTCTGCCGCGTCCCCTGCTGTTCGTCGAGGCCCTGCCGCGCAATGCCACCGGCAAGCTCCCCAGTCTGCTCACCCAGGACCTGCTGGCCACGCTGCAGGACGCGAACAGGATGCCGGCATGAGCGCGTGCATCCTGCCCCTGCCCATTCCGCCGGACCATCCGGCCTATGCCGGACACTTTCCCGGACAGCCCATTCTCCCCGGCGTTGTGCTGCTCGACGCGGCGCTGCATGCGCTGGCGTCGCAGCAGGGCTGGGCGGAGAAAGGCGGCCAGGTGCAGCTCAACGCGGCGAAATTTCTCAGCCCCGTCCGGCCGGGCGAGGCCCTCACCCTGCATGCCAGCACATCGCCGGCCGGCGGCGTTCGCTTCGAGATCCGCTGTATTGATTTCCGGGGTGGCGAG
>JAKACL010000028.1 GCA_021821425.1 Pseudomonadota bacterium | reverse complement strand
CCGGCATTGTCGAGCCGCACCGGCTGACCGTTGACGCTGAGCTTCTTGTCGCGGTATTCGATCAGGTCGCCCGGCACGCCGATGACGCGTTTGATATAGTCGAGCCCCGGGTCGGCAGGATAGCGGAACACCATGACGTCGCCGCGCTCGGGGCTGTTCAGCTCGACCACTTTCTTGTTGATCACCGGCAGGCGGATGCCGTAGGTGTACTTGTTGACCAGGATGAAGTCCCCGATCAGCAGGGTCGGCATCATCGAGCCGGACGGGATCTTGAACGGCTCGACCAGGAAGGAGCGCAGGCCGAACACGACCAGGATCACCGGGAAGAAGCTCTTGGCGTATTCGACCAGCAGGGGTTCGCGGACATCCTTGTCGCGGAAGCGCCGGAACACCAGCACGTCGAGCAGCCAGATGCCGCCGGTGACGACCAGGGCAATGAAAAGAATAAGGGCAAAGTTCATGGTTACTTGTCCGAGACCTGGAGGATCGCAAGAAAGGCTTCCTGCGGGATTTCGACGTTGCCGACCTGCTTCATGCGGCGCTTGCCGGCCTTCTGTTTTTCCAGCAGCTTCTTCTTGCGCGTGATGTCGCCACCGTAGCACTTGGCCAGCACGTTCTTGCGCAGCGCCTTGACGTTCTCGCGCGCGATGATGTTGGCGCCGATCGCCGCCTGCACCGCGACGTCGAACATCTGGCGCGGAATCAGCTCACGCATCTTGGACGCCAGTTCGCGCCCGCGGTAGACGCTGGTGGCACGATGCACGATCAGGGACAGCGCGTCGACCTTTTCGTTGTTGACCAGGATGTCGAGCTTGACCAGGTCGCCCGCGCGATATTCCTTGAATTCGTAGTCGAGTGAGGCATAGCCGCGGCTGGTCGATTTGAGCTTGTCGAAGAAATCCATCACGACTTCGTTCATCGGCAGATCGTAGCGCAGCATCACCTGGCGGCCGTGGTACTGCATGTCGAGCTGCATGCCGCGCTTCTGGTTGCACAGGGTGATGACGTTGCCGACGAATTCCTCCGGCACGAAAATCGTCGCGGTAATGATGGGTTCGCGGATTTCCTCGATCTTCGACAGCTCAGGTAGCTTGAATGGGTTCTCGACGTTGATCAGGCTGCCGTCCTTCATCAGCACCTCGTACACCACCGTCGGCGCAGTGGTGATGAGGTCCATGTCGTACTCGCGTTCCAGCCGCTCCTGCACGATGTCCATGTGCAGCAGGCCGAGGAAGCCGCAGCGGAAGCCGAAGCCCAGCGCCTGCGAGACCTCGGGCTCGAACTGCAGCGCCGCGTCGTTCAGCTGCAGCTTGGTCAGCGCGTCGCGCAGCGCCTCGAAGTCGTGCGACTCGACCGGATACAGCCCGGCGAACACCTGCGACTGCACCTTCTTGAAGCCCGGCAGCGGCTCGCTGGCGGGCCGGTCGAGCAGGGTAATGGTGTCGCCCACCTGGGCGGACTTGAGTTCCTTGATGCCGGCGATCACAAAACCCACCTCGCCCGCCGACAACTGCGGCCGGTCGACCGATTTCGGCGTAAACACGCCGACATGCTCGGTCAGGTGCTGCGCGCCGCTGGCCATGAAGCGGATCTTGTCCTTGGGTTTCAGCACGCCGTCGACCACCCGCACCAGCATCACCACGCCGACGTAGTTGTCGAACCAGGAGTCGATGATCAGCGCCTTCAGCGGTGCGTCCTCGTTGCCGCGCGGCGGCGGCACCTGCTTCACCACCACTTCGAGGATTTCCAGGATGCCGATGCCGGTCTTGGCCGAGGCGCGCACCGCGTCGCTCGCGTCCAGCCCGACGATGTCCTCGATTTCTTCCGCCACCCGGTCGGGGTCGGCCGCCGGCAGGTCGATCTTGTTCAGCACCGGGATGACCTCGACGCCGAGGTCGATCGCGGTGTAGCAATTGGCCACCGTCTGCGCTTCCACCCCCTGCGAGGCATCGACCACCAGCAGCGCGCCCTCGCAGGCGGACAGCGAGCGGCTGACTTCGTAGGAAAAGTCGACGTGCCCGGGAGTGTCGATCAGGTTCAGGCGATAGATCTGGCCGTCCTGCGCCTTGTAGGTGAGCGCGGCGGTCTGCGCCTTGATGGTGATGCCGCGCTCCTTTTCCAGGTCCATCGAATCGAGCACCTGCGCTTCCATCTCGCGCTCGGACAGGCCGCCGCAAAACTGGATCAGGCGGTCGGCGAGCGTGGACTTGCCGTGGTCGATGTGGGCGATGATGGAGAAATTGCGGATCAGGTTCTGGGACACAGCAAAACGGGCACGCTTCCGTGCCCGGTCAAGGATTCGATAAGACCCCGAATTTTAACGGATTTTGCTGTCAGCCGGGTCCCGAATTCCGGTCCAGCCATTCGCGCAGCGCCAGCAGGTTGAGCTGGTGGCGACAGATTTCGGTGTCGCCGTCGAACAGCAGCGGCACATCCCAGCCATGGCGGGCCTTCAGCGCCGGGTCGGCATCCACATCCACCGGGGCCAGGCGGTGTCCGGTGGCCGAGATCAGCGCGCCGACTTCCGTGGCCATGTCCTCGCACAGCGGGCAGCCTGCCCGCGTGTAAAGGGTCAGGGTCCTCGGGCGTGTTAACACGCCCTAGTCGCCCGAAATCTTCAGCGGAATATACAGCGAGCCCTCGCCGCGCCGCACCAGGATGGCCGCGCTCTTGCCCTTGGGCACCGCCGCGATGGCCTTGCGGAAGGCCTCGACCGTGGCCACCTTGCCGTTGTTGACCGCCAGGATCACATCGCCGACGCGGATACCCGCGCGCGCAGCGTCGCCGGCCACCTCTTCCACCAACAGGCCGTGATCGATCCTGAGCTCGCGCCGCTGTTCGGGCGTCAGTTCGGACAGCGCCAGCCCGCCGCGCGAATAGGTCTTGCCGGTCTTGCCGGCGGCCTCCTCTTCGCCGGGCAGCTCCTGCAGTTCCACCGTGACGGTCTGCATCTTGCCTTTGCGCCAGACCTGCAGCGGGATCTTGGTCCCGGGCTTGGTCACGCCGACCATGCGCGGCAGGTCGCCCGAATTCTCCACCGGGCGACCGCCGAACTGGAGGATCACGTCCGAGGCCTGCAGGCCGGCACGGGCGGCCGGACTGTCGGCCAGTACCTGCGACACCAGCGCGCCGCGCGGACGATCCAGCCCGAACGACTCGGCCAGGTCGGCCGTCACTTCCTGGATCACCACGCCCAGCCAGCCGCGCGACACCTTGCCGCCGGCTTTCAGTTGCTCAACCACCTCCATCGCCACGTCGATCGGAATCGCGAACGAGACGCCCTGATAGCCGCCGCTGCGGCTGTAGATCTGCGAATTGATGCCGACCACTTCGCCGCGCATGTTGAACAGCGGTCCGCCCGAGTTGCCGGGGTTGATCGGCACATCGGTCTGGATATAGGGCACGTAGCTTTCCGACGGCAGCGAGCGGCCCTTGGCGGAGACGATGCCGGCGGTGACCGAATTCTCGAAGCCGAACGGCGAACCGATCGCCGCCACCGCCTCGCCGACGCGCAGTTTGGCGGGGTCGCCCAGCTTGACCTGGGGCAGGTTGCCGGCGGTGATCTTGATCACCGCCACGTCCGTGCGGCTGTCGGCGCCGATCACCTTGGCGCTGAACGTGCGCTTGTCGATGAGCTTGACCTCGACCTCGTCGGCGCCGCGCACCACGTGGGCGTTGGTCAGGATATAGCCGTCGTTGCTGACGATGAAGCCGGAGCCGGCACCGCGCGCGGGGATTTCCTGCGCGGGTCCACGCGCGCCGGGCACGCCCGGCATCCCGGGGAAAAAGCGGCGGAAGAACTCCTGCATCTCTTCGTCATTGGGCACGGCAAACGGAAAATTCTCGGCGCCGCGCTTGACCAGCTTGGTGGTGCTGATGTTGACCACCGCCGGGCCATGCTGCTCGACCAGGTCGGCCACATCCATCACCTCGCGGGCCGACGCCGGCGCCGCCAGCGCAAACACAAGCGCAGTCGTAGCCAAAGCTGTTCTCATCATGATCATCCTTTCCTCATGTGTATCGCGTTGTCGTTTTCGCGCCGCAGCACCATCGGCCGCGCCGCACGTCCGCCCCGAGCGAGCAGCCAGGCCACTGCGCCCCCGATCAGGAGACCGCCGAGCGCCGCTGCGTCGCCAGGCGCAAGCGCCTGCGCCAGCAGGGCACCCGCAAGCATCAGGCCCAGCGGCAGGCCATAGGCACGCGCGGCGCTGCGGAGCACACTGCCGCGCGGGGTGCCGATCACGACGCGGTCGCCCGGTGACAGGGACAGGTCGCAATCGACCAGAAACTGACGAGGTGTGCGCTGGAACAGTTCGGCAATGCGACGCGAGGCGCATCCCTGGCCGCCGCAGGTGCCGCAGCCCGAAGGCTCGACCGCGCGCACCCAGATGCCGTCGGCGGCACTTCTGACGACTTCGGCGGTTTGTTCCAGCATGGGTGGACTGCCTATTTCTGCTTCACCGAGTTGCCGGCCTCGATCAGAGCCATGCTCGGCACTTCGCCCAGGGTGGTCACGGTGTGCCCATCGACTTCACGCGCATAGACGCCGATCACCCCTTCGACCGACAGCCCCTGCAAGCGTTGCGCCTGGGGGTCGATCGGCTCGATGAACATCGACAGCACGCTCAGGCCATCGGTAAAAACCAGATGGGTCACCGGCGCGGCCTTGCCCGGCAGCGAGCGCATCGCTTCCTGCACCCGCGCATACCCCGGCGGCGGCGTCACGTCCCAGATGCTGTCGGCCGTCTGGCCGAGGCTGGCCTTCTGGACCAGCTTGCCCTTCAGGTCGTTGCGAAAGAGCAGGATGTCGGGGACCTTGCCAATCTGGATTTCGGAGAAGACATACATCGACACCAGGGTGCCGTTCTCGTTGACCATGCGGGACTTGAGCGGCAGGCCGGTCCGCTTGTCCAGCCACAGGTTGTAGGCATGGCGGTAGCCGTCGCGCGGCTGCAGCGTCACCACCTGGCACAACCGTCCCGCCACGCGCTCGATACCGCCGAGCCGGGCGTCGTAATGGTCGAGCAGGCTGGCCGGCTGCGTGGGCAGCAGGGCCGGGAAGAAGCGCCGCAGCGTATTGCGTTCCAGCCGCACGTTCTTGCCGTCCGGCAGATGGCAGTACACGTCGTTGTTGACGCGCAGGAACTGGCGCGGCGCGCCGTCCAGCACCTCGACCTTTTCCATCTCGCCGTTGGCATCGGTGCGGTGCAGCACGCGCAACACCTCGACATGCTCGCCGTGGTGGTAGACATACACCCCGCTGTAGTTCTGCTGTTTGGCGGCGGCGGCGGCGCGGTTGAGCCACTCGAGCGCGGCGGTATCGGCACGCGCCACGCCCGAGGCCAGCATCAGCCCGGCAAATCCGTATGCCCACCGTCCCATCCAGCCGCCCGACAGCGCCTGCATCAGCGGGGCTCCGCGGAGACCGCCATCACACGCTGGTAGGGCGACGCCACCGCCATCGGGGCGAACTCCTGATGCGCCACCATATAGGCCGCATAGCGGGCGTCGTCGCCAGACTCATCCGCCGCCAGCACCGCCGGCTGGAAGCCCGGCGCCAGCGCCAGCGGTGCGGTGACGGGCGTCTCCGACAGCAGGCCGGTCAGGGAAACCATGCCCCACACCGCCAGCGAGGCAAACGAGGCCACCGCCACGCGCTGCGGCCACACGCTGCGGCGCGGCGCGAGCACGGTCGGCTCACTCGCAAGCTGCGCCGAGAAGCGCGCCATGAAGTCATCCTGCAACGGCGCGACACCGCGCATCAGGTCGCCGACCAGATGGTAGTCCGACCAGGTCTGGCGCAGGCTGGCGTCGTGTTTCAGGGCCGCCATGCAGGCGTCGGTCTCGGCTTGCGTGGCCTCGCCGTCGAGCGCGGCAGACAGCATCTGCAGGCCGTCGTCGGCTTGAACCTGGGAATGGGGATGGGATTTACGAAGTACTGACATGGTTACCACCTTTTATCCAGACTGGTGCCCAGCATCGGGCGAATTTTTTCCGCAATGGCCTCGCGCGCACGGAAAATCCGCGAGCGCACGGTACCGATCGGACATTCCATCATCTGCGCGATTTCTTCGTAGCTCATGCCTTCGATTTCGCGCAGCGTGATGGCTGTCCGTAACTCCTCGGGCAGCGCGTCGACCGCCTCGTTGACTGCTTTGGCGATCTGCTTGCTCTGGAGTTCCGCTTCCGGCGTCGCGATATCGCGCAGCAGGTCGCCTTCTTCATAATTCTCCGCGTCCTCCGCCTGCACGTCGCTCGACACTGGCTGGCGCTTGTGCGCCACCAGATAGTTCTTCGCGGTGTTGACGGCGATTCGATACAGCCAGGTGTAGAACGCGCTCTCGCCCCGAAAGCCCGGCAACGCACGATAGGCCTTGATGAACGCTTCCTGCGTAATGTCTTCCACCTCCGCCGCATCGCGCACCATGCGCGACAGCAGCCGTCCGAGCTTGCGGTGATATTTGATCACCAACAACTCGAATGCCCGTTTGTCGCCCTGCTGGGCGCGTTCGACCAATACCTGATCCAGTTCGCGGTCCGACATAACTCCCTGCAACTTCTTATTGATATCGAAAGTATACGTGACCGCAACTTCCTGGCTATGGGAGCCAGCCCGGCGCAAAAAGTTCACCCCGGATTGGTTCCGGATGAGCGCGCCATATTCGGGCCTGCTATGATCGCCGGCGACCATGCACAGACACGACGTCCTCATCCTCGGCAGCGGCCTCGCCGCGCTGACCACCGCGCTCAGGCTTGCCGACCAGCGCCGTGTCGCCATCGTCACCAAACGCCAGATGACCGACGGCGCCAGCGACTGGGCGCAAGGCGGCATCGCGGCGGCGGTCGACAGCGGCGATTCGATCGAGGCACACGTCCACGACACGCTGGTTGCCGGCGCCGGCCTGTGCGACGAGGCCGTCACCCGCCTGGTGGCCAGCCGCGCGAGCGAGATGATCGCCTGGCTGACCGCCAACGGCGTCGCCTTCACCCCCGATCCGCAGGCGCCCGGCGGCCTGCATCTGGCGCGCGAAGGCGGGCATTCCCGCCGCCGCGTGGTGCACGCGGCCGACGCCACCGGCCATGCGGTGCAGACCAGTCTGCTCGACCGGGTGCGCGCCCATCCCAATATCGACACCTTCGAGCAGCACGTCGCCATCGACCTCATCACCGGCAAGCGCGCCGGCGGCCAGGCACGGCAGATCCACGGCGCCTATGCGCTGAACAAAGCCACCGGCGAAGTCGAGACCTTTGCCGCCGGCCACACGGTGCTGGCCACCGGCGGCGCCGGCAAGGTCTATCTCTATACGACCAATCCGGACACCTCGACCGGCGACGGCATCGCGATGGCGTGGCGCGCCGGCTGCCGCGTGGCCAATCTGGAGTTCGTGCAGTTCCATCCGACCTGTCTGTACCACCCGCACGCCAAATCCTTCCTGATCAGCGAGGCGGTGCGCGGCGAAGGCGGTCATCTGCTGCTGCCCGACGGCAGCCGCTTCATGCAATACCACGACGCGCGCGCCGAACTCGCGCCGCGCGACGTGGTGGCGCGCGCGATCGACTTCGAAATGAAAAAACGCGGCATCGACTGCGTCTATCTCGACATCAGCCACAAGCCGGCCGACTTCATCCGCGAGCACTTCCCCACCATTCATCGCCGCTGCCTCGAACTCGGCATCGACATCACCACGCAGCCGATCCCGGTGGTGCCGGCCGCGCACTACACCTGCGGCGGGGTCGTCGTCGACATGAACGCGCGCACCGACCTGTGCAACCTGCATGCGGTCGGCGAAGTCACGTTTACCGGCCTGCACGGCGCCAACCGGCTGGCCTCGAATTCGCTGCTCGAATGCCTGGTGTTCGGCCACGCCGCCGCCGCCGACATCCTCGCCACCCCCCCCGCCCCCGCGCTCGACCTGCCCGACTGGGACGCGTCGCGCGTCACCGATCCGGACGAGGAAGTGGTGATCTCGCACAACTGGGACGAACTGCGCCGCTTCATGTGGGACTACGTCGGCATCGTGCGCACCAACAAGCGGCTGACCCGGGCGGCGCACCGCATCCGCCTGCTGCGCGCCGAAATCGACGAGTTCTACCGCCATTTCCGCGTCAGCAACGACCTGATCGAGCTGCGCAACCTGGTGCAAAGCGCCGACCTGATCATCCGCAGCGCGCAGTTGCGGCAGGAAAGCCGCGGCCTGCACTACAGCCGCGACTACCCCGACACGCTGCCGATCGCCGGCAACACCGTGCTCAACCCGCACCCGGGGCTGTTGTGTCCGAGCGTGTGCGGCGCGCCCAGCGAAGCGACACCCTGAGGCGCCGCAGATCGTCGGCCGGCGCGCTGTCCGGCAGCAGAATGCGCGTCCGCACCGCCCCGCCGCCATCCCGATAACGCAGGACGATCAGCGCGGGCGACGCAAAACTGTCACCCAGCACCGACATCGCCTGCCATTCACCCGCAGCGTCCTGGCCTTGCAGTCCGCCGTCCGCGCCGATGCGCAGGCGGGTGGCGAGCGCCGCAGGGCGTGCCGACCACCCGGCCAGACCGAGCACCCCTGCGCCCAGCGCCAGTTGCCAGCCTGCCGGCAGCGCCGCCAGGCCGACGGCCAGCAGCGCCAGCGCGACCATGCCCGCCTGCAGCCACCCCAGTCGCCGCGAGGGTTTGAGCTCAATTTCGCGCATCAGCGTGTACACTTTTGGGCTTCATCGCACACCCTTTTGAATGGACCGTATCGTGATCGACTCCTGGAAAACCTTTCTGCAAGCGCAAGGCGCGGTCATCGACCACGCCACCGTGCTGAATTATGGCGACGCGGCTGCCGAGCGCGCCGCCGCGGCCAGCAGCACCATTGTCGCGGATCTGTCGCAACTTGGCGTCATCGCGTTTCGCGGCGAGGACGCCGCCACCTTCCTGCAGGGCCAGTTGACCAACGATGTGCGCAGCCTGCCGGCCGATGCCGCGCAGTGGAACGGCTACTGCAGCCCCAAGGGACGTCTGCTCGGCAACTTCCTGCTGTGGCGGCAGGGTGAGGATTATTGCCTGCAGTTGTCGGGCGACATCCTGCCCAGCGTGCTGAAGCGCCTGTCCATGTTCATCCTGCGCGCCAAGGTGCAGGGCCGCGACGCCAGCGACGAAAGCGTGCGGCTGGTGGTGGCCGGCAAGCGGGCGCAGGCGACGGTCAGCGCTGCGATGGGCGTGATGCCGGACGCCGCGATGCGCACGTCCGTCAACGAAGCCGGCCAGGTGATCCGCGTCGGCGACGACACGTTCGTGCTGGCGATCGCCCCCGACCGCGCTGCCACGGTGTGGCAGGCGCTGCGCCAGACGGCCACCCCGGTCGGCGCCCCGGTGTGGGACTGGCTCAGGCTCAACGCCGGCATCCCGATGATCGTCGCCGCGACGCAGGAGCAGTTCGTGCCGCAGATGGTCAACCTCGAAGTGATCGGTGGCGTCAGCTTCCAGAAGGGCTGCTACCCCGGCCAGGAAATCGTCGCGCGCAGCCAGTACCTGGGCAAGCTCAAGCGCCGCATGTTCCTGGCGCACGTCGATGTCGAGGCCGCGCCGGGCGACAGTCTGTACAGCGCCGACATCGAGGGGCAGGCCACC
Source organism: Pseudomonadota bacterium (assembly GCA_021821425.1). The sequence goes on along the minus strand of JAKACL010000028.1, from coordinate 6,470 downwards.
GGCACCGTGGTCAACGCCGCGCCGGCGCCGACCGGCGGCTTCGATGTGCTGGCGGTGGCGCAGGTCGAGAGCGCCAACGCGCACACCCTGCACCTGAAAGCCGCCGACGGTGCGGCATTGAAGCTGAAGCCGCTGCCCTACGCGCTGCCCGAATAGGTGGCATCCGTCTACGTCTACTACCGCATCGATCCCGCGCAGGCTCCGCTGGCTGCCGCGCGGATCGATGCGCTGCTGGGTACGATGGCGGCGCATTGCGCCACGCCGCCGCGGCGGCTGCGGCGCTGCGACGACGCGTCGACCTGGATGGAAGTGTACGAAGGCATTGCTGACCGGGCGGAGTTTGCCGCGGCCCTGAATGCCGCGGCGGCAGCGCAGGACTGCGCGGCCTTCATCCAGGGCGAACGCCACCTGGAGTGTTTCGCCGAAACCGGTTCCACGCCATGAAATGCCAGCCATGAAAAGTCGGCAGAGTCCGGCTTTTTCATGCGCACCCTGTCTATTTCCGGATCATGACCCTCTTGGTTTTCAAGCGAGGACGTTCTATAAAAAAAGCCCCTTCATGCAGGAGACTGTCATGCTGGATATCATCAAAATGATGGCGCAGGCGCACGCCGATTCCGCGATGCGCGGCCACCTTGTCGAGCTGGATCCGTGGACGGAACAACAGGCCATTGAAATGGCGCGCGCCGACGGTCTGGAGCTGACCGACGCCCACCTCGGCATGATCCGCTATCTGCGCGACTGCTATGCCGACCACGGCGGCACGATCAATGCACGCATGCTGATGCAGTCGCTGGAAACCGAGTTCGCCGGCATGGGCGGGCATCGTTTTCTGTATACGCTGTTCCCGCACGGGCCGATCGCCCAGGCCAGCCGCTATGCCGGGCTGCCGATGCCGCCGGGCACGCGCGACCCCTCGTTCGGCACCACCCACTAGCCGCGTCAGTCGGCCTCTTCGACCGGCACCCGCGCCGCCAGCGCGCACAGCAGTTCATAGCTGCTGGTGCCGGCAGCCGCGGCCACCGCGTCCACCGGCACGCCGTCACCCCACAGCACCACGGGGGTGCCGACGCCAGCGTCCGCGCATTCGCTCAGATCCACGCACAGCATGTCCATCGAGACCCGTCCCAGGGTTTGGCTGGGACAGCCATTGACCCGCACCGGCGTACCCGTCGGGGCGTGGCGCGGGTAGCCGTCCGCGTAGCCGCAGGCGACGACGCCGACCCGCATCGTGCGGTCGGCCCGGAACAACTGGCCATAGCCCACGCCCTCGCCCGGCTGCACGGTCTGCACGCTGATGATTTCCGACTGCAGTGTCATCGCCGGACGCAGGCCCAGCGTGTCGGCCGGCACGTCGGCAAACGGGGAGGCGCCATACAGCATGATGCCTGGCCGCACCCAGGCGCCGCAGCTGGCCGGATGGCGCAGCAGCGCCGCCGAATTGGCGCTGCTCCACGGCAGGCCGTGGCCGGCCAGCTCGCGCAGGAAAGGCTGCAGCTGCCAGTCCACGCCCGCCGCCTCGTCCGCCTGGGCGAAGTGCGTCATCAGCGTGACCCCCGCCACGCCGGGCAGGTTTTGGACACGCGCAACGATGGCCGCATGGTCGGCCAGCGAAAAACCCAGCCGGTGCATGCCGCTGTCGAACTTGAGAAAAACCCGAATCGGGCGCGCGGGCGGCTGCTGGGCCAGCCAGTCGAGCTGCCCCGCATGGTGCAGCACAGGCCACAGGTCAAGTTCGGCGCAGGTGGCGATTTCGTCCGCGCCGAACAGGCCCTCCAGCAGCAGAATGGGCTGCTCGACGCCCATCAGGCGCAGGTTGGCCGCCTCTTCCAGCGTCAGCACGGCAAAGCCGTCGGCCGCCGCCAGCGCACGTCGTGCGCGCGACAGCCCGTGGCCATAGGCATTGGCCTTGACCACCGCGAACACCTGCGCGTCGCCCGCGTGCGCGCGCGCCACGCGCAGGTTGTGCGCCATTGCGCCGATCGAGATTCGCGCCTGGATGGGCCGCATGAAATGGGGCTTAATACGAACCGGGTTGAGCCAGCGATTCGAAGCGCGTGTACTCGCCGATGAAGGCCAGGCGCACGGTGCCGATGGGACCGTTGCGCTGCTTGCTGATGATGATTTCGGCCGTGCCCTTGTCCTGGGTGTCGGGGTTGTAGACCTCGTCGCGATAGATGAACAGGATGACGTCGGCATCCTGCTCGATGGCGCCGGATTCGCGCAGGTCGGACATCACCGGACGCTTGTTGGGACGCTGTTCCAGACCGCGGTTCAACTGCGACAGCGCGACCACCGGCACGTGCAGTTCCTTGGCCAGGCCCTTCAACGCGCGCGAGATCTCGGAAATTTCGGTGGCGCGGTTTTCGCCCGAGCTGCTGGCCGACATCAACTGGATGTAGTCGATCACGATCAGTCCGAGCTTGCCGCACTGCCGCATCAGCCGGCGCGCACGGGCGCGCAGTTCAAGCACGTTGAGCCCCGGCGTCTCGTCGATGAAGACCGGCGCGTCGTTGAGCTTGCCGAGCGCGTAGGTCAGGCGCTGCCAGTCGTCCTCGCCCAGCTTGCCGGTGCGCAGGCGGTGCTGGTCGAGCTTGCCAACCGAACCGATCATCCGCATCACCAGCTGGGTGCCGCCCATTTCCATCGAGAACACCGCGACCGGCAGACCGGTGTCGAGCGCGACGTTTTCGGCCATATTGAGCGAAAACGCGGTCTTGCCCATCGACGGCCGGCCGGCGACGATGATGAGATCGCCGGGCTGCAGGCCCGAGGTTTTCTGGTCGAGATCGTGAAAACCGCTCGGCACGCCGGTGATGCCGGAATCGTTGTCGCGGTGATACAGCTCATCGATGCGCTCGACCACCTCCTTCAACAACGGCTTGATTTCGGTGAAGCCCGCCTGGCCGCGACTGCCGGATTCGGCGATCTCGAATACCTTGGCTTCGGCCTCGTCGAGCAGTTGCGAGGCGCTGCGTCCGGCCGGCGCATAGGCGGTATCGGCAATCCCGGTGGCGACGTCGGCCAGCCGCCGCATCACCGAGCGCTCGCGTACGATTTCGGCGTAGCGGCGGATATTGGCCGCCGACGGCGTGTTGCTCGCCAGCGCGACGATGTAGGGCAGGCCGCCGACGCCTTCGAGCTGCCCCATCGACTGCAGCGCTTCGGACACCGTCACCGCGTCCGCCGGGCGATTTTCGGCAATCTGACGCACGATCGCGCGCAGGATCTGGCGATGGTCCTGGCGGTAGAAATCGCTTTCCGCCACCACATCGCCGATCCGGTCCCACGCGCTGTTGTCGAGCAACAGGCCGCCCAGCACGGCCTGTTCGGCCTCGAGCGAATGCGGCGGCAGGCGCATCTGCGCGAGCTGGGGATCGGTTTGGGTGTTGAGCGGGTGGATGGCGGCCATGGCGGGATTCTAGTCCTGCGCTCCCCCGCCTCCAAGGGATAAGCTTGTGGATAAAGCCGGTACAGACGGGAATAAAAAAGGGAGCCTCGCGGCTCCCTTTTTGGGCTGTCCGGCGGAATTACTGCTCGCCAGCCACCATCACCGTGATATGGGCCACGGCATCATGGTGCAGACCCAGAACCACCGGGTATTCGCCAATGGCCTTGAACGGACCATCGGGCAGACGAACATCTGCCTTTGCCACGTCATGGCCCTGCGCCTTCAGCGCATCGGCAATGTCGGCGTTGGTGATCGAGCCAAACAGGCGGCCGTCGACACCGGCCTTCTGGCGGATCGTCACGGTCGTGCCTTCCAGCTTTTCGGCGCGGCGCTGGGCATCGGCCAGCTTTTCGGCGGCGACTTTCTCCAGTTCGGCCTTCTGCGCAGCGAAGGCTTCCATGTTGGCTTGCGTGGCGCGACGCGCACGGCCGGTGGGGATCAGAAAGTTGCGGGCGTAGCCGTCTTTCACCTTGACCACGTCACCCAGATTGCCCAGGTTGACGACTTTGTCCATCAGAATGATTTGCATGGTCGTCTCCTTATTAATGCAGGTCGGTGTAGGGCATCAGCGCCAGGAAGCGCGCGCGCTTGATGGCGGTGGAGAGCTGGCGCTGGTAGTGCGCCTTGGTGCCGGTGATGCGGGCCGGGATGATGCGGCCGTTTTCGGCGATGAATTCCTTCAGCACGTCGACATCCTTGTAGTCGACCTCAACCACCTTCTCGGCGGTGAAGCGACAGAACTTGCGACGCTTGAAGAGACCCCGGTTGCCGCTGTCGCGACCGCCTTTTTTGGCGAACTTGCCGCCGGATTTGCCACCCATGGGACGTGCCATGATTTATTCCTTTTCGATTCGATTCAATATCAATATCAATTGCCGGCTGTTCACGCTGCGTCGGTTCAACGCGCCTTCCAGTTTGACTTGCGTTCCTGTGGCCAGCTGTGCCAGTTGGGCGGCAAGCGATCCACTCGCCTGCACCGTCAACTCGCATTCAACCTGCCGGGCCTGCGCGGCGACGGCCTGACTGCTGCGGTGGTGAATCACCGCTTCGGCAATCGGCACGCCGGCCGGACTGTAACGCACAGGATCAACCTGGATGAGGACGCCGCTGATGAGCAGCTTATTCACTCATTCAACTCGGCACTCGTTCAACCCGCGCGCACTCAGGCTGCTGCAGGCGCTTCGACAGCCGCTTCCGGCTTGGCGCCTTCGGGCTTGGCGCTGTCCAGCATGTCGCGCGACTTTTCTTCCTTCATCATCGGCGAGGCCGTGGTCACGGCGTCGTCGCGCTTGACGGTCAGATGACGCAGCACGGCGTCGTTGAACTTGAAGCCATGCTCAAGTTCTTCGAGGGTTTCCTGGTCGCACTCGATGTTCATCAGCACGTAGTGGGCCTTGTGGACCTTCTGGATCGGGTAGGCCATCTGGCGGCGGCCCCAGTCTTCCAGACGGTGGACGCTGCCGCCGCGCGTGGTGATATTGCTCTTGTAACGCTCGATCATGGCGGGCACCTGCTCGCTCTGATCGGGATGGACGATAAATACGATTTCGTAATGCCGCATCGTGTTCCTTTCGGTTAAGCCCCCCGCTGCGGTGCGGTGGAGCAAGGTTCAGATCAAAAAACAATCCCCGGCAAACCGGGGACTGCGTATCATACGCTTTTTGCCTGACAAATCAAGCCGGTCGCCGTCGCACGGCGCCGGCTCACATCACGCAATCGACGAAATATTTGGCCTTGCCGTCGACCACGTCCTCGACCAGGCCGTGCACGTCGGTCTCGAAGCCGGGGAAGCGCTCGTTGAATTCGCGGGTGAACTGCAGGTAGCGCACGATGGTGCTGTTGAAGCGCTCGCCCGGAATCAGCAGTGGAATGCCCGGCGGATAAGGCGTCACCAGCATGGCGGTGATGCGGCCTTCGAGCTTGTCGATCTCGACCCGCTCGATCTCGCGGTGCGCCATCTTGGCGAAGGCGTCGGCCGGCTTCATCGCCGGCGCCATTTCCGACAAATACATCTCGGTGGTCAGGCGCGCCACGTCGTTGGCCTTGTAGATGGCGTGGATCTGGTCGCACAGGTCCTTGAGGCCGGTTTTTTCGTAACGCGGGTGCTTCTCGATGAATTCGGGCAGCACGCGCCACAGCGGCTGGTTCTCGTCGTAGTCGGCCTTGAACTGCTGCAGCGCGGTGACCAGCGTGTTCCAGCGGCCTTTGGTGATGCCGATGGTGAACATGATGAAGAAGGAATACAGCCCGGTCTTCTCGACGATGACGCCGTGCTCGGCCAGGTACTTGGTGACGATCGCCGCAGGCAGGCCCCAGTCGGCAAACGCGCCGTCCATGTCCAGTCCCGGGGTGATGACCGTGGCCTTGATCGGATCGAGCAGGTTGAAGCCGGGCGCGAGGTTGCCGAACTCGTGCCAGCGCTCGCCGGCCGCGAGCATCCAGTCCTCGCGGTCGCCCACGCCCTCCTCGGCCAGCTTCTGCGGGCCCCACACCTTGAACCACCATGAGTCGCCGAATTCCTCGTCGACCTTGCGCATGGCACGGCGGAAATCGAGCGCCTCCTTGATCGATTCCTCGACCAGCGCGGTGCCGCCGGGCGGCTCCATCATCGCCGCCGCGACGTCGCACGACGCGATGATCGCGTACTGCGGCGAGGTCGAGGTGTGCATCAGATAGGCTTCGTTGAAGCGCGTGAAGTCGAGCTTGCGCGTCTCCGAGTCCTGCACCAGGATCTGCGAGGCTTGGGAGAGCCCGGCCAGCAGCTTGTGGGTGGATTGGGTGGCGAACACCAGCGCGTCCCTGGCGCGCGGGCGGTTCTTGCCGATCGCGTGCATGCCGCGATAAAAATCGTGGAAGGTCGCGTGCGGCAGCCAGGCTTCGTCGAAATGCAGGGTGTCGATGTAATCGCCGAGCAGTTCCTTGATCATGTCGACGTTGTAGAGAATGCCGTCGTAGGTCGACTGGGTGATGGTGAGGATGCGCGGCTTGCGCTTCACGTCCTTGGCAAATGGATGCGCGG
>JAKACL010000027.1 GCA_021821425.1 Pseudomonadota bacterium | reverse complement strand
ACGCAATTCAAGCCGGAAATCCGCTTGAGCAAAAACGAATGCTATGAGCCGGTGGTGCTGGCGCTGGGCGGGGGCCGCTTCGTGGCGGCGTGGGAAGAAGCCGGCGCGATACAGGCGCGGGTGCTGCCCGGCGGCACGCCGCTGCAGCTGTCGAAGGCTGCAGCGGCGCAGGTGACGCTGGGCAGCCGTGGCGACATTGTGTATGCGGCCTGGGCCGAGCAGGCGGGTCGCTTCAAGCGCATCGTCGTCGCCACGTTGAGGCTGAAGGGCGACGCGCTGGGCGTGCAATCGGTGCAGCCGGTCGAGGCGGCGCCGTCGGTCGACGACCAGGGCTGGCCGGCGCTGGCGGTGACGGGCGATGGCAGCGTGACGGTGGCGTGGGAAGACCGCCGTTACCGGCATACCGTGCCGCTGGTGAGCCACAGCAGCGACGGCCGCAGCTTTGCGCCGCCTGCCCGGCTGACCGACCGCCGCAGCGGCAGCGTGGATGGGCTGGGCGCAGGCACCGGCGCGATGCGCCCGACGCTGGCGCCCTGGGGGGAGCGCGGCGCCGTCGCGGTATGGCTCGACAAGCGCGATTTCCTGTCCGGCTATGACGTGTTTGCCGCATTCGACCCCGGCACGCGCCGCTTCGGCAAGAACCTCAGGGTGCAGGACAATTTCGGCGACAACATGGCGCAATGGCATGCGCTGGTCGTCAGCGACGCCGGCGGCCGTCTGTTGGCGCTGTGGGACGACGCTCGCGACGGCACGCCGGACGTGTGGCTGTCCGAATGGGATGGCGAGGCGTTCAGCGAAGACTTTACCGTTCCTGCGGCGCATGGACCGGGCTCGCACTCCGACCCGGTGGCCGCGCTGGATGCGGCCGGTGCGCTGCATGTGGTGTGGCTCGAACGCGACGAGGCGGCTGGAACGCGCGTCCGTTACGTGCGCGCCACGCGCAAGTAAGACAGCGCGCAGCGCGCAAGCAAGTCGTGCGGCGCGACTAGATCCAGCCGCGCCGCTTCAGCCGCCGATGCAGCACCAGCACCGCGGCGCCGGTTGCCAACAGCAGCGTCGGGTAGGCCCACGCCCATTCCAGTTCCGGCATGAATTCAAAGTTCATTCCATACAGGCTGAACACCACGGTGGGCAGCGCCAGCAGCGCGCCCCAGCCGGCCAGCTTCTGCACCGATTCGTTCTGCTTTAGCGACAGCGAGGCGAGATGGAACTGCATCGCGTCCGAAGTCGACATCCGCAGGCGATCGATGGCGGCCGACACCCGCACCGCATGGTCGTGGATGTCGCGGTAGTACGCCCTGAGCTCCTTGGGGACCAGCGCGGGATGCAGGCGGATCAGGTCCTGGGTGATGTCCTGCATCGGTTCGGCGACGTCGCGCAACAGGGTCAAGTCGCGTTTCATTTCGTATAGCCGCTCCAGGATGGCGCGCCCCGATCGCTCCCCGCTCATCAGCTGGCTTTCGAGAGACTGGAAGCGATCCTGCATGCTTTCGATCACCGGCCTGAACCGGTCGACGATGAGGTCGAGCACCAGATACAAGGCATAGGGCGTTGCCGCCTGGATGCCGTTGGGACGGTGTTGCAGACGGTCGACCACCCGCTGGTAGCCCGCGCCGCTGTCGTGACGGATGGCGATGACGTAATTGCTGCCGACAAACAGGTGCGTCTCGCCGAGTTCCATCCGCGATTCCCACATCTGCACAGTGCGCGTGGCGATGAAAACGTGTTTGTCGTATTCCTCGAGCTTGGAACGCTGATGGGTGGAGATGGCATCTTCCAGCGCCAGTGCATGCAGGCCGAGTTCGTCGCCCAGCTGTGAGATGGTGCGGGTATCAGGGGATTTGAGTTCGACCCAGACGAAACGATCAGGCTGGCCGACATGGTCGCTGATGTCTTCGAATTCAATCGCCTGGCAGGTCGAGTCGCGAAAGAGCAGGCAGTCGATGATGGTCCCTTGCAGCAACGTGAACGTGGAGGTGAAGTTGAATTCTAGCCCGTATGCGCAACGACGAGCGAATGCCGATCCGTGCACTGACCGGCTTTAGCAGCTGCCGGTGGATTAATCGAGGCGAACGTCGTTGCGCAGGCGCGCGTACAGTGCCGTGTAGGCGGACACGATCGCGGTTTCCGAATAGAGGCGTTCCACTTCGTCGGCACCCGCTTCGACCAGGCGCTCGCGTTGCCCGGTATCGAGTGCCAGCGCATGCTGCAGGATCGTCGCCAGCCCGGCCGCGTCGGCGAGCGGCGCCAGCAGCCCATTCACACCGTCCTGTATCAATTCCTGCGGCCCCTGGGCGCGGGTCGCTACCACCAGCGTGCGGTTCGCCCAGGCTTCCAGGATCACATTGCCGAGCGGCTCGTGCACCGATGCGCAGACAAAGACATCGGCCAGCTGGTAGTAGGGCGCCGGGTCGTGCTTCCAGCCGGCCCAGTGAACGCGCGCGGCGATGCCGAGTTCGCCGGACAGGGCTTCCAGTTCCCTGCGCAAGGGACCGTCGCCCACCATCAGCAGATGCAGCGGTGCGGCGGCGAGTGCGGCAGGCAGGCTCGCAAACGCACGCAGCAGATCGGCCCAGCCCTTGTTGACGTGCAGGCGGCCCAGGCCGAGAACGACGCGGCAGCCATGCAACCCCAGTTGCTCGCGCAGCGCATCGAGCGCGGAAGAGTCGAGGCGCGGCGAGGCATCCACGAAATTGCCGATCTGATGAACCCGTTCGGCAGGCAGACCATGCGCGGTCAGGTAGTCGTGAATCCCGCGCGTGTTGCCCACCCAGGCGTGGGCATGGCGGTAGCCCTTGAGGTTGTAGAAGCCGCCCAGGCGCGCCAGATGAACCGGTGCGCGACCGCGCGGCAGGCGCACGATACGGGTTGCACGGCCCATGTAGGTCTGCACCACGTCGGGCTGGAAATCGGCGATGCAGCGATTGATTTTCCAGCGCGAGTACAGATCCCAGGTGCCGAGCATGGGGGCGTGATAATGACGCACCGCGGGGTCGATCGCGCGGGCGATGGCGCCATTGCCCACCGTAACGGCGGCGACCGGTTCGCCGCGGCGCGCCAGCGCATTCACCAGGCGAGTGAAGAAGCCTTCCGCACCGCCGAGCCCCTTGCCCCCGATCACGTGCAGGCTGCGCGGCGCCTCGCTCATGACGCTCAGAACGGCAGCGTGAGCGCGGGCGCGGACTCGTGGATCACGCGGCGGAAGTCGGCCTGGATGCGTTCCAGCGCCTCGGCGGTGTCGGCCTCGAACCGCAGCACGATTACCGGCGTGGTGTTGGACGGGCGCGCCAGGCCGAAACCGTCGGCATATTCCACGCGCAGGCCGTCGAGCGTGATGATTTCCTGCGCGTCGGGAAAGCGCGCGTTTTTCTGCAGCGTCTCCATTAGCGTGTAATGCTCGCCTTCGGCCATCTTGATGTTGAGCTCGGGTGTGTTGAGCGTGTCGGGCAGGCCGTGCAGGGTGGCGTTGATGTCGGCCTGCTTCGACAGGTATTCGAGCAGCCGCGCGCCGGCGTAGAGCCCGTCGTCGAAACCGAACCAGCGTTCCTTGAAGAACACGTGGCCCGACATCTCGCCTGCCAGCAGCGCGCCGGTCTCCTTCATCTTCGCCTTGATGAAGCTGTGGCCGGTCTTCCACAACAGCGGACGGCCGCCGCGCTCGCGGATCCAGCCGAACAGCTTGCGCGTCGACTTGACGTCGAAAATGATCTCGGCGCCGGGGTTGCGGCTGAGCACGTCGTCGGCGAACAGCATCAACTGGCGGTCGGGGAAGATGATGCTGCCGTCCTTGGTGACGACGCCGAGACGGTCGCCGTCGCCGTCGAAGGCCAGGCCGATTTCGGCATCGCTGGTTTTCAGCGCGGCGATCAGGTCCTGCAGGTTCTTCGGCTGCGAGGGATCGGGATGGTGATTGGGAAAATTGCCGTCGACCTCGCAGAACAGTTCCTCGACCTGGCAGCCCATGTCGCGATACAGCTTGGGTGCGAACGCGCCGGCCACGCCGTTGCCGCAGTCGACGATGATTTTCATCGGACGCGTGAGCTTGACGTCGGAGACGATGCGGGTGATGTATTCGCCGGCGATGTCGTGCTGGCGATAGCCGCCGTTGCCATGCGCGAGGTCGTTGTTGAGCAGTCGCTCGCGCAGCTTCTGGATGGTGTCGCCCGACAGGGTTTCGCCGCCGAGCACCATTTTCAGACCGTTGTAGTCGGGCGGGTTATGGCTGCCGGTGACCATCACCGCGCTGCTGGTGTTCAGCTGGTACGCCGCGAAATAGGTCATCGGGGTGGCGACCATGCCGAGGTCGACCACGCCGATGCCGGCCTTCTGGATGCCGCGCGCGAGTGCCGCAGCCATGTCGGGGCCGGACAGGCGGCCGTCGCGGCCGATGCAGATTTCCTTCTGGCCGCGCGCGACGGCTTCGGAGCCGATGGCGTGGCCGATCGCCTCGACGATCTCGGCGGTGAAGGTCTTGCCGACGATGCCGCGGATGTCGTAGGCCTTGAAAATTTCCTTGGGGTATTCCACAACGCACTCCCTGATTGGCAATGCGTCGATTCTACCTGTGCTCGCTGAAATGCTGCATCAGGCGCTGCGACAGCCAGTCGAGACGGCCGGGGAAGGGGCCGGACGGAAAGGCGACGTGCCCGCCCGTGTCGGGCTGGTCGAGGGTCACGGCGGGCGAGACGTCGGCCGCGGTCGGCAAGGCCCACGCCGGCAGGAAAGGATCGTTTTTCGCATTGAGGACGAGAGTGGGCACGGCGATGGATTTGAGCACCGGCTTGGACGAGACCTTGAACCAGTAATCGTCGGCATCGCGGAATCCATGCAGTCGCGCGGTGACCAGGGTGTCGAATTCGCGGAAGGTGGTGGCCGCTGCGATGGCCTCCGCATCCAGCAGACCGGGGAAGCGCGCGGCCTTGCGCAAGGCCTTGGCCCGCAGCGTGTACAGAAAGCGCGCGGTGTAGAAGCGGCGATTGAAACCGCGGTCGAGCACGCTTCCGGCTGCCGTCAGATCGAGCGGGGCGGACACGCCGGCTGCGCGGTCGACCAGCGCGCGCGCGGCATCGCCCTGTTCGCCCAGCCATCGCAGCAGTGCGTTGCCGCCGAGCGAGACGCCGACGGCATACAGCGGCGCGTCGGGGTGGCGGGATTTGACGTGGCGCAGCATGCGTTCGACGTCTGCACTGTCGCCGGCGAAATAGGCGCGCGGCAGCCGGTTGTCCTCGCCCGAGCAGCCGCGAAAATGCGCCACCACGCCATGCCAGCCGCGCGCGCCGACATGGGACATGAGGCTGCGCGCATAGTGGCTTCTGGCGCTGCCTTCCAGGCCGTGGATCAGGACCACCACGGGGGTGGACCCCCCACGCATTTCAATGCGCAGCGCATCGGCGTCCTGCAGAGAGGCAGGCGTGACGTCGGCCCAGTCGAAGTCGAGGAAATCGCCATCCGCCAACTCCAGCCGCTCGCGACGGTAGGCGACTTGCGGGACGCGGATGAACAGGTTGGCGTAGATGGTCTGCAGGTTGCCGCCTGGCAGCCAGGCGGGCGCGCGGTAATCGGTGGGGGCGTCGGTGTGCGTCAACGGCCGCTCAATGCAGCACGACGGGCGGGGTACGCGCCGGCGGGGTGCCGCCAACGTGGAGCGGCGAGGCGTGATGCAGCACCATGCGCCAGCCGTCGGCGTTCCTGCGATAGACATTGGTCGCCAGGATCGGCGGGCGCGGCTCGGTTTCCTGGCCGATGATCAGGTGTTCGCGCACGATGCGGATCACCTGGTCCGCCTCGCGCAGCGCGTGGGCGAGTTCGACCTGCACGCGAAACTGCCCGGCCGCCTCGAACATGCTGTGCCAGCCCAGGGACACGGCGGCGCGCCCGTTCAACGGCGCGGCCATCGGATGGATGCAGGCAATGCTGTCGTCGTCGCTCCAGACCGCCATCATGGCGTCGAGCGAGCGCGCCTCGAAAGCGGCATAGAACGCGGCTTCGGCAGCTTCGGGCGTGGGGAAGGCGGGTTCGGGCGTGGCGGGTTCAGACATGGGGTGTTTCAGGCTTGGCGTTCGCTAGTGTTGGTGGGCCGCATTTCGCGCGGCAGACAGCGTCGAGGATCCACTCGGCCCGCTCGGAGCCGGCGTCAGTGATGACTGCCGCTGGGCTTGCCCTTCAGCCGATAGAGCGTGCCGCAATACGGGCACAGCGCATCGCCGCGCGCCTCGATCGGCAGGTAGACGCGCGGATGCGCATTCCAGTCGGCGTGCTGCGGCATCGGGCAGTGCAGGGGCAGGTCGCCCTCGGTGACCTCGATGACGCGCTGGGTGTTGTCGGGCCGTTCGCTCATCCGGGCCTCGCTTACTTGACCGGGGTGAGCCAGTCGGCGTGGGCAGCGGCGCGGCCGTGCACGCAGTCGAAATACATCGCCTGCAGCTTCGCCGTGAGGGGGCCGCGCGTGCCTTCGCCGATGGCGCGGTTGTCGAGCTCGCGGATCGGCGTGACTTCGGCGGCGGTGCCGGTGAAGAAAGCCTCGTCGGCTGAATACACCTCGTCGCGGGTGATGCGCTTCTCGATCACCGGCAGGCCGATCTCGGCAGCCAGCTGCACGATGGTGTCGCGGGTGATGCCTTCCAGCGCGCTGGTCAGGTCGGGCGTATAAAGCTTGCCGTTCCTGATGATGAAGACGTTTTCGCCCGAGCCTTCGGCGACGAAGCCGTCGACGTCGAGCAGCAGCGCCTCGTCGTAGCCGTCCATCTCGGCTTCTTTATGCGCGAGAATGGAGTTCATGTAGTTGCCGTTTGCCTTGGCCTTGCACATGGTGATGTTGACATGGTGGCGCGAAAACGAGCTGGTCTTGACGCGGATGCCGTTGTCCAGCGCTTCCTGTCCAAGGTAGGCACCCCACGGCCAGGCGGCGACGATGACGTGCACCGACAGGTTCTTCGCCGAGATGCCCATCGCTTCCGCGCCGAAGAAAGCCATCGGGCGCAAGTAGCCGGATTCGAGCCTGTTCTCGCGTACAACGGTGCGCTGCGCCTCGGAGATCGTGGCCTTGTCGAACGGCAGTTTCATACCGAGGATGTGGGCGGAACGGAACAACCGGTCGGTGTGTTCCTGCAAGCGGAAGATTGCCGTGCCCTGTTCGGCCTTGTAGGCGCGCACGCCCTCGAAGACACCCATGCCGTAGTGCAGGGTGTGGGTGAGGACGTGGGTGGTGGCGTCGCGCCAGGGTACGAGCTTGCCGTCGTACCAGATGACGCCATCGCGGTCGGCCATGGACATGGTGAAAAATCTCTTGATGAATGGAAAACGCCGATTTTACCGGAATCCGGCAGCGCCGCGGCCCCCGGTTTATGGCACGATCGGGCTGTACGGAGACTGAACATGCAATGGAAAGGCTGGCTGGCAGCGCTGCTGCTGACGCCGTTGGCCGGCTGCGCCGAACCGGCACGCGTCGATTACGACTATTACCTGCTGGCGCTCGCGGTCGCGCCGGCATTCTGCGAGGACGCGCCCCAGCGCAAGCAGGGCTATGCGCAATGCCGGGCGCTGTCCGAAGCGGGTTTTATCGCGATGCCGCTGACCCTGCACGGACTGTGGCCGAGTCGTTTCGACCGCAAACATCCGGCCTGGTGTGGCGGCGAGACGCGCGGCGCATTCTGCAGTCTGCCGCCGCCCCCGCTGCCGGCGGACATGCGCGCGCAGCTGGCGCGCGCGATGCCGGCCGCGGCCGATTGCCTGGACCGCTACCAATGGGCCAAGCACGGCAGCTGTTCGGGGCTTGTCGAGGCCGGCTACTTTGCTGCATCGACTGCGCTGACCGAACGCGTCAACCGCGCGATCGGCGGAGAAATTGCGCAACACGCGGGCCGCGAAGTCCGCCTCGTCCTGCTGCGCGAGGCGCTGTCCAGGAACGATCCGGCATTGAAGGATGCGGTGAGTTTCGACTGCAGAACGCCGCGCACCCCCGACCCCGCCAAGCGCCGGCCGATGCTGCGTGAAGTGCGTATCTATTTCGAGCGCGATCCGCTTACCGGCGCGCCGGGAGCGCCGCTCGCCTACGCTCGGGCGGGCGTGCGACATTACAACTCGGGATGTCCGCAGGGCAGGGCCTACATCGATACGCCGCTGGACTGACGGCGGCGCGTGCGGTTGCTGATGGTTGAACGCTTACAGATATGCCTTGGCTTCCTCGCCCGGATTGGGCAGCCCGGCAATTCTCCACGCCTCGCGCGCGTCGGGGAACAGATGCTGCATACAGTCGGCGCTGTGTCCTGCCAGATGGCAGACATGGCTTAACGCGGTGACGCTGCCGTGCCGCGCATAAGCGCGCCGCAAGGTATGCAGCAAGGCCAGCTGTTCCTTGCTGAGCTGGCCGAGCCCGTCGTTCTGCGCAACCTGGCCGGCAAGACTTTCGCTCCACATGGCAGGGTCGATCAAAAAACCGTCCGGGTCGAAAATAGCTGCGCCTGGTTTGTTCATGACTTTTCCTGGGAAAGCTTCGCTTAGGCTAGGTATAGCATCCCATCTGAAATCAGCCAGGCGTGACCGCCGATTTCCATTGCGCTGGCGCGTGAGGTTCAGCTGGAGCCGAGTCGGGCCACCAGTTTGCGCACCGGCGCCGGGATGGCGGCATCGAGCGCGTCGGCCGGCGTCAGCCAGATCTGTCCGGGCGGGGTGGCGCGGCGCGGCGCGAGTTCCATTTGCACCGGCAGGATATGCAGTTTGAAATGGGTGAAGCTGTGGCTGAGTTGCGGCCAGGCTTGCTGCGCTTGCGCGGAAAAGCCGAAGCGGTCGCGGCAGTGGCGGGCCGGATCGTCTTCCATGTCGAGTTCGGGCAGGCTCCATAGGCCGCCCCACACGCCGCGCGCCGGGCGCTTTTCCAGCATCAGTTCGCCGCGGTCGAGCAGCAGCAGCATCTGGACCTGTCTTTCGGGCAGCGTTTTGCGCGGGCGGGGCGTGGGCAGTTCGCCGGTTTGCTGCTGGATGAAAGCGATGCAATCGGTTTTGACCGGGCAGGCCGGACAGGCGGGCCGGCTACGGCGGCAGACGAGCGCGCCGAGGTCCATCATGCCCTGCGTGTACGCCTCGATGGCGGTGTGCGGCAGATGCGATTCCGCCAGCTGCCACAGCGCAGTCTCCACATTTTTGTCCCCGGTCCAGCCGGCCACGCCGCCGTGACGCGCCAGCACCCGCTTGACGTTGCCGTCGAGAATCGCGGCACGTTGACCGAACGCCAGCGCGGCAATGGCGGCAGCCGTCGAACGGCCGATTCCCGGCAGCTGCGCGATCTGTCCGGGGTCGGCCGGAAATTCTCCGCCATGCTTTGAGACGATGACGCGTGCGGCGGCGTGCAGGTTGCGCGCGCGGCTGTAGTAACCGAGTCCGCTCCACAGCGCGAGCACCGCGTCCTCGTGTGCGGCAGCCAGGCTGTGCAGATCGGGAAAGCGCGCGACAAAGCGCTCGAAGTAGGGAATCACGGTGGCGACCTGGGTCTGCTGCAGCATGATTTCCGACAGCCAGATGCGGTAGGGGTCGCGCGCGGCGTGTCCGCCAGCGTCAACCAGCCCGCGCTGCCAGGGCAGGGCGTGGCGGCCGTACTGCCGTTGCCAGCGGACGATGCGGGATGCAAAAGAATTCACCCCGGCAGGGTAACCGGGGTGAAGGGGTGAATCAATGGCGCGACGGTGCTGCCGGGGGCGCTGGTCAGGCGTGACCAAGCTTCTGGCGGAACAGGTTGACGAGTTTGCCGAACGCCGATTCGGTGATGGACTTGCGTTCCACGATCACGGCTTCGCCGCTGCGCAGCTTGCTGGCCAGGCGGTTCACGCTGATGGAGAAGCTGTTCATGCCGTCCTGGTCCGAGAACAGGTAGGTGCTCTTGATGCTGCTGGCCCAGCCGAGGCGCGCCCAGCGGAAGGTGCCGTCGTCGTAGTGGAATTCCACCCAGTCGCCCTTGTTGAGTTCGCGCGCGCGCATCGTGAATTCGTCCTCCACCTCGGGCGCGGCGGGTTCGACCTCGGCTGCGGGGGCGGCGACTTCGGCAGCACGCGGGGTGGTGTATTCGCCGATTTCCTCGGGCGTGATTTCCGGCAGCGGCACCGGCTGGGCATTGGGACGCACCGCGTTGGCGTGCAGAATCACCAGGGTGGCGAAGAAACGGTCGGTGAGTTTCGGCGACAACTCGATTTCTGCGACGCCTTCGCGCAGGCGCTTCAGCAGTCCCGGGAGAATGCGTACCAGCATCAGCCGCGCGTCCATGTCCGACTTGGGCTGAACGCTCCACACCAGTTCGCGCATGGTTTCGACATGGCTATTGAAGTGCGCGCCCTGTTCGCCCTCATTGACGAAGTCCATGGTCAGCAGCTGGGCCCAGTCGCGCCGCAGGAATTCACGCACGATCTCGTCCACCGGCTGTTCCTTGAGCGCGCGGTTGATGAAGTCATGCACGATCACCGGCGCGAGCTCGGCGCGCTCGGCCTGCTTGATCTGGGCAATGTCCTCCTGCAGGCTGACATCGATCGTCTCTTCGAGCGTTTCCTCCAGCTCGGCACCCATGGCCTCGAGCTCCTTCGCGGCATCGCCGAAGACGGCGATGTCCTTTTCGAAGGCGTCGAGCACCCGGGTGATCACCTGCGAGATCGCTTCCAGGCGGGCATGCCCGGCTTCGGTATCGGGCAGGTGTACGGACAGCTTGGCGATCGCGTCCAGCATCCGGCGGACCGGATGGTTCGGCTGCAGGAAGAAGTTGCGATCCAGCATTGCGGCCTTCAGGACCGGGATCTGCAAGCGCCCGATTTGCGCCTTGAGGTGGTCGGGGATGCTGTTCTCGTCGAATACCACGTCGAACAGCATGGCCACCGCGTCCACCAGCACGGCGTCGAGCGGACTGGCGACCTGCATGACCGGGCTCTGCTGCAGGCTGCGCAGCACGTTCTGCATCGTGGCGGCTTCCAGCAGGGGCAACTCGTAGCGCACCCCGCCGGGCAGCATCATGCCCGAGCCGGATTGCAGCTGGCCAAGCGAATCGACCAGGCTGAAACCGGGCATTCCCCCCGCGGCCAAGCCGCCCGATCCGCCACCGCCCGTTCCGTGCGCCAGTTGCTCGAACAGCTTGAGCAAGTCATTGGCAGGCTGGCCGGCGAGCGACTGGGCCGTGCCGCCTGGGCCGGACTGGGAGGCCGCGGTGGAGTGGCCGCGGCTTTTCGCGCCGACCTTGAGGTCTGGCTTGATGCCGCGATTGATCAGGTGCGTGTTGATGGACTGATAGATATGCGCGAGTTCGGTGGTCAGCACCAGATCGAACTGGTTCAGCAGGACGACGCGAACGTTCTGGTCCAGCTGCATGCGGGTGATGCCGTCCAGCAGCGCCTGGCACAGGGCGCGCGGGCCGAGCGGGTTCTCGTTCTCGGCAAGATCGGAGCGGCCCAGCAGGTGTGCGATGCGGGCATCCAGTGCGACCAGTTCTTCGGCGCAGTTGAAGCGCATGCGGGAAGTGGCCTTGTCGACCGCCAGGGTGATTTCGAAGTCGTGATCGTCAACCAGCGACAGTTCGAGCGACGAATCCGCTGCAGCCGTGGTGTCGCGGTTGTGGGCAAAATCGTCGAACCCCTTGCAGTAGGCGTCCTTGCAGGCGCTGAGCAATTCGTTGGCCTGCCGGTTGAGTACGCGCTGGGCGTCGTAGTAGCTGTTGCGCGTCTCCAGCAGCGGCGAGCGGTCGGCCATGGACAGCAGGGCGTTTTCCATGCCTTCGGTGTGTCGAGTCAGCACGCGGGCAGCGCCCTCGATCAGCAGGTCACGGCAACCGTGAAGGGTCGCCAGGATTTCAGCGGAAAGCTGCGTACGGCGGGAACGCTCAAACTGGTTGAGGTTCACTACGACTGAATTTTCTGGCATCTCGCGCTCCATGGGAATCACCTCGCGGTATCGCGGGTTGGCCGACGTGGGAACGGGGATGCTGCGCGTGACAGAGGCTCTGCCGGCGGTCCCGCTGTCTCGGCCCCCCTGGTTCAGGGGCAGAGACCGGTAACTTTGCGTCCCCGCCTCGCGGCGGGTTTGCCCTGTTCGGTAGTCGGCAATCGTGTCGAAAAATTGACACTCAACCGCACAACTGTTCTATCGGCCCTGAGAAAAAAAACTTGAGCGGATCCGGCGGGATATTTCAGCACGGGATGGGTTCCAGAGTGAATTCGAGACGCAGAAAAGCTTTGCGGGTAAGTAAGTACTACGGAATCGAGCCCCTGCCGACGCGAATTTCGGCTGCGAGGCACTCGCAAAAGCAGCGCGCCGGCTGCGGTGGGGGACGCTGATTAATTCGGTATGACCGTCATTGCGAGCGCAGCGCGGCAATCCAGTGCATTGATTCAGCAGGCATTTCTGGATCGCCACGTCGCTTCGCTCCTCGCGATGACTAATAAATCAGCGGTTCCCTGGAAGAATCTCCCGGCGCCTGGACCATGCGTGCATCGGTTCGCGCAGCAGCTCGGCCGGCGCAGCAGAGCAGAAGGCGTCGTCATGGGTTGTCCGCGACAAGGGTCTGGATAACAAGGGTGCCGCGCGTGCGCGCATCTTGCGTTTGCTGGAGCGGGCGAAGGGAATCGAACCCTCCTCATGAGCTTGGGAAGCTCAGGTAATGCCACTATACGACGCCCGCAAGACGGTTCGTTACGGTGCGGAGTCTACCGTGGTGAGATCGTCGCTGTCGATACTTCCTCCCGTGCGAGTGACAGTAATGGTGTGGGTGTGTTCGGGGGTCAATCCCTGCAACGCACCATGATGCGCTGCTATTGAAAGCCCCCGAATAAGCAAAAGTGCCTGCTATATGCACTGACTTGAAAGGTCGATTATGGCCGGTAATGACAGTTGAGCTAATACTCCCCAAAGCAGGCCTCGCAGAACAAGTGTGGCCTGCTGACGGTCACTGAATCACCGCCACTGCCGCCTTTACGGCTGCTGGACTGTACCCAAGCATTTCTAGCACTTCCCGCACCATCTGCTGCTTCTGCTGGGTCGGGGAGTTCGTCATAACCCAGAACCCAGTACCTTCGATCTCACGAGGCTGGGTGCTCTTCCCTGATTTCAGGATTTCTTGCTTGCTGTGTGCAAAGTAAGCTCTATTACGGCCCTGAATCTGGAGGACCTTCTCGAAATCCTGCTTCTTTTGCGTATGAATCTCCTTGAAAATTCTGAGCATCCTAGCCACAGCCGTTGTCGATCTGCTGAACATTGGCTGTGAAAGTAGCAATGCCAACTCGTGCGGTTGCGCAGCCACTCCCGTCTTTGCAGCCTGCCCAGGTTGAGCACCAGCATCTACGCCAAGCAGCCTTCGAAGGATGCTCGTCGCCGGCTCTCCAATCTCCTGGGTCTGCGCAGCTATATAGCGGTACACGTCGTCTTCAACTTCAATGGTCTTCATGGTCGTCCCTTACTCGTCATACACGCTCTGGCAGCGGGTGGAAATCACTTTAAGCGCTTGTTATGTAATTGTCAAGTGCTTATAAAGCGATAACGCAGCGAGGTCCATCATTCAAGCGGAACGCCACCGGCATGGCACCTGGCCAGCGAATCGTCTTGATTCACCAGCACGGTAGAGAAGTATCGACAGCGACGATCACGACACGGTAGACCACGCCTCGTTACAACCGTCTTGCGGCGGATCGTCTGAACCCCTTCCCAAAAAGCTCGCGCAGGTCTCGGCGAGGCGGCAGAAGCCCCATACGATGCCCGCCCGATCAATCGCTACGCCCTTCGGGGTAGAATCCGGCATGATACTGAACTCATATTCACCGGATTGAAGAAGTGTTTTTGTGATTGAATTGCTCATCAACGGCGAAACCCGCACCTTTCCTGCACCGCTCACACTGGCCCAACTGATCGAGTCGCTGGAACTGGCGGGGAAACGCATCGCCATCGAAAAAAACGGTGAAATCGTCCCGCGCAGCCAGCATGCCGACACGCCGCTCGCCAGCGGCGACCGCCTCGAGATCGTCGTCGCGGTCGGCGGTGGCTGACTTTTTTCCTGGCCCCTAGTCCCTAGCCCCCAGCTCCTCGCCCCTTTGAATATGGAACCACTCGTCATCGCCGGAAAGTCCTATGCTTCGCGCCTGCTCGTAGGCACCGGCAAGTACCAGGATTTCGAACAGACGCGTCTCGCGGTCGAAGCCTCGGGCGCGGAAATCGTCACGGTCGCCATTCGCCGCACCAACATCGGCCAGGACGCCGGCCAGCCCAGCCTGCTCGACGCGCTGCCGCCGTCGAAGTACACCTACCTGCCCAACACCGCCGGTTGCTATACCGCGGACGACGCGATCCGCACCCTGCGCCTGGCGCGCGAGCTGCTTGACGGCCACTCGCTGGTCAAGCTCGAAGTGCTGGGCGACGCCGAATCGCTGTATCCCAACGTGGCCGAAACGATCAAGGCGGCCGAGGTGCTGGTGAAAGACGGCTTCCAGGTGATGGTCTACACCTCGGACGATCCCATCGCGGCCAAGCAGCTGGAAGATATCGGCTGCGTCGCGGTGATGCCGCTGGCGAGCCTGATCGGCTCCGGCATGGGCATCCTCAATCCGTGGAACCTGCAGATCATCCTCTCCCGCCTCTCGGTGCCGGTGATCGTCGACGCCGGCGTCGGCACCGCGAGCGACGCGACGATCGCGATGGAGCTCGGCTGCGACGCGGTGCTGATGAACACCGCGATCGCCGGCGCCGGCAATCCGGTGCTGATGGCCTCGGCGATGAAGAAGGCGGTCGAGGCCGGGCGCGAGGCGTTTCTGGCGGGCCGCATGCCGAAGAAGGTTTACCAGGCCAGCCCGAGTTCGCCCACCAGCGGCCTGATTTCGGGCAAAAAATAAATCATGACGACCGACACCGGCGCGCATCCGCGCATCCGTTCCTATGTGCTGCGCGCCGGCCGCGTCGGTTCCGGCCAGGCGCGCGCGCTGGCCGAACTCGGGCCGCGGTTCATGTTGCCGTATCAGCCGGTCGTGCTCGATCTCGATGCGGCGTTCGGTCGTGCGGCGTCGAATTCAAATCCGGTGCCGCGCATTCTCGAAATCGGCTTCGGCATGGGCGAAGGCCTGGCCGAGATCGCCGCGGCCCATCCCGAAAACGACTACCTCGGCGTCGAAGTGCATACGCCGGGTGTGGGCGCGCTCTTGAAGCAACTCGGCGAACGCGGGCTCGCCAATGTGCGCGTGATCCAGCACGACGCGGTCGAGGTGCTGACCCGCATGCTGGCGCCGGCCAGTCTCGCCGGCATCCACATCTTCTTCCCGGATCCCTGGCACAAGAAGCGCCATCACAAGCGCCGGTTGATCCAGCCGCCGCTGGTGAGCCTGCTGGCGAGTCGCCTGCAAGCCGGCGGCTACATCCATCTGGCCACCGACTGGCAGGACTACGCCGAGCAGATGCTCGCCGTGCTCTCCGCCGAGCCGGCTTTGCAAAACACCGCGGGAGACTACGCGCCGCGCCCCGACACCCGGCCGCTGACCAAGTTCGAGCAGCGCGGCCTGCGTCTCGGGCATGGCGTATGGGATCTGGTGTTCCGCCGCACCTGATTCGCGCGGCCATGCGGCTATGATGTGCGCATGGACATTCTCGAACTCGTCAAGGCGGCCTTCGCGCTGTTCGCCATCGTCGACCCGGTCGGCGTCATTCCGATTTTTCTCCTCGCCACCCGTGGCTATACCCTGGCGCAAAGCCGGTCGGCGGCACGGATCGCCGCGCTGACCGTGCTGGGCGTGCTGACGCTGTTCGCCTTTCTCGGCGAGCCCATGCTGGCGTTTTTCGGCATTCGACTCGCGGCCTTCACGGTGGCGGGCGGCCTGCTGCTGTTGCTGCTGGCATTGTCGATGGTGCAGGCGCACGTCAGCCCTCAGCGGCAGACGCAGGACGAGGCCGTGGAAGCCGAGGAAAAGGACGCGGTCGGCGTGGTGCCGCTCGGCATTCCGCTGCTGGCCGGGCCGGGCGCGATCACGCATGTCATCGTGGCGGCCGGCGCGGCGCAGGGCGACATGCTGCACCAGGGCCTGCTGCTGATTCCGGTGGCGCTGGTGGCGCTGTCGGTGTGGCTGGCGTTTCGCGCCGCACCGATGATCGCGCGG
>JAKACL010000026.1 GCA_021821425.1 Pseudomonadota bacterium | reverse complement strand
ACTCATCGGTTATCGCATAGCGCAGGCGGTTGCCCCAAGCATCCTGGCTGGCGACGCCGAGCGTCGCCCATGGCAGATAGCCATATGGCCTGGCACAGTCTTGGGTCGGGTCGGCGTCAATATGGTCGGCCACGCCGTCCCCGTCGTCCGTAGTGATAGGGTTTCCATCGTCGAGTTTGTCCGGACAGGGAAGGCGATGGCGCGTAATGGGCGGGGTGAGTGTCATGGTAGCGGAAGCTATATAGGAAATAGGGCATAGCGATACCGAGCAGGTCGAATCCGGGTCATCCGAAGCATCCAGGGGAATATCTGGTGTGTTGAGTGTGTTATCCGCTTTGTATACACAGGTACATGTAGTGGGGGGGGACACAATGACGGCGTGACTCATTGCATAGCCGATGATTGCCTCCCGTGCTTCTTCGAGCGTTTTCTTTGTCTCGGCGATCCGCCGCGCCTGGATCTGTGCGGTCAGGGGAACGGCCAGCCCGCCGATCAGCAGGGTGACGATGACCAGCACGATGGCCAGTTCGATCAGGGAAAAGCCGCGTGTCCGCTTCATGGGGTCGGCGCCTTGACGGCAGGCGCGGCGGGCGCGGGGCGCAGCACCTGGTAGGGCTCGTACACCCGGTCGTCGGCGCGGATCTGGCCGGGCTTGAGGCCGGGCACGCCGGCGGTGCCGGTCTGCGGCCGGCCGTCGACCCAGGCGGTGCCCTGGCCGTCGGAGCGGATGACCACGCCGTCGAAGCGCACCGGCGGCGCGCTGAACGCGGGCGCGCGGGTTTCGACCCGGGTGACGTTGCGGGCGCGCGCCGCTTCCAGTTGCGCGCGCTGGGCGGGCGTATAGAACAGGCGCCCGGGGTCGGCAGCGCGGCTGACGCCGCTGCCGGCCAGGGCCAGCAGACATACGGACAGCACAGCGAGACGATGGGGGCGCAGGCTCATTTTTTCTCCGGCGTATCAGCCATCACGGTATACCACAGCAGCTCGCATTCGGCGTCGAGCTCGGGGCGGTTGAGCGGCTGCGGCGCGGTCTCGCTGCTGCGCGTCAGGCGGCAGCGATCGACGCGGAACAGGCCTGCCGAACGGGCGCGCAGGGCATCGAGAAAGCGCGGCAGGTCGGTCTCCACCAGCAGCGGCATCTTGAGCACCATGCGGGTCTGCTTCAGCGGCAGGCCGCCGGCCAGCGCGGCCGGCGCGACGCTGCGCGGCGACAGCGTATAGGTGAGCCCGTACAGACGCGCATCCCGGTTGGCGAGCTGCGCGGCCTCGATCCAGGCAAGGCGGTTTTCCTCGCCGACGAATCCGCGCGCAATCAGCGCATGGTAAGCGTTCAGGTGTTGTTCGATCATGCGCGCCTCGGCCTCGCCCTGCGCCTGACGCGCATGCGTGGCGTCGAGCGCGGCCTGCTGGCGCTGCAGTTCGGCACGCGCTTCGCTGCGCTGCATGCTGCTCCAGACGATGCCCAGGGCGGACAGCGTCGCGGCGACGAGCAGCAGCGCGATGCTGGTCTTGAGCGAGGCGAAGGGCGGCCGGGTCATCATGGGCGCACCTGCAGGTTCACGCTGAAGCGGGTTTCCCCGGGCGCCGTGTTGCCTGTGGTCTGGCCGCTCAGCGTGGCGGTGGAGGCGGTATTGATCGGGCTGCTCACGCGCTCGACCGACTGCACGCCGGGCGCGCTGGCCAGGGTGGCGACGAAGCCGTCGATGCGCTGCATGGCGGCGCGGTAGTTGCCGTCGAAATCGGCCAGTTGCGCATCGAGCGTGATGTCCGCGCTGCGGTCGGCCAGCTGCGCCAGCGTCAGTGCCTTGAGCACCACCTCGGGGTGGGCCGATAGCGCCTGCCCCAGCGGCACATACAGCGCGTTGAGATCGAACGGCGGCTGCTCGATCTGCTGCGCCAGCGCCAGGGTGTGGCCGAGTTGGTCGGGGCGGGTGGCGAGCGCGGGGAAATTCTTGACGATGGCGGCATGGCGGGCATCGCCGCGTTGTGCCTCGCCTCCGATTTTCTGCGCCTCGTTGAGCAGGTCCTGCGCATGCAGCCAGTAACTGGCCGTCAGCGTGAGGCCGGCTGCGGCAACCAGCCCGGCCGCCCAGTGCAGCCCGCGTCGCCAGCGGAACTCGGTGTGACGCTGCAGCAATTCGGGCGGCGCCAGATTCAGCACCAGGGCCTCGCCCGCAATCGCGGCCAGCGGCGCAACTTCCGGCGTGGCGGCGAGGTAGGCATCGGGAATGCGCAGCGCGCGCGCGAGGCTGGCCATGTCGATCATCTGGACCCGAAACGCGGGGTCGGCATTGAGCGGCGCCTGCGCGCTGTCGAGCTGGCCGCTGGGGTCGAGCAGCAGCACCTGCAGGCGCGCCTCGCGCGGCAGGATGCGCTGGCCGGTGAGGTAGAGCTGCGTCTTGGCGATTTCGTCGGCTGCGTTGCCGGGAAACTGGCTCGGCGTGTCGCTGCCGATCAGGCGCGAAAAGCGCAGCAGGCCATTTTGATAGTAGGACAGCCGCAGGCTGTTGTTGAGGCGGCAGGCCAGCAGCACATGCGGCTCCTGCGCGCGCAGCCGGGACAACAGGTGCTGGTAGGCCACGGCCAGCGGCGTGATGCCGGCCAGCGGCACCTGCTCGCGATGCAGCACGCTGAGCCAGGGCATCAGCCAGTCGGCATCGGGCAGCGCGGCCAGCAGGTAGCGGTCGTCGCGGCGGCCGGCCGTCTCGCGCGCCTGCCGCCAGGCACCGGTGAAACGCGCATTGCGGAACACCTGCCTGAGCTTGCGCGCCAGCAGTTCCGCACGCGCACGACCCTGCACATGCGGCAGCACTTCGCTGCGGTAGTCCTCGTCGACGGTGTCGACCACCAGCAGCACCGGAAGCTGGGCATGGCGGACCACCATCTGGCGGAAGGCTGCGAGGCCGGCCGCGTCGTTGGCGAACTCGCCCAGCCAGTGCATCTGCCCCGGGCGCCAGTCGAGCACGCCGATCTGGCGTGGCGTGGCAAGCAGGATCAGGCGATGGTCGAACATCACAATGGCAGATTCCCGATCAGATCGTAAATGGGCAGCAGCACCGACACCAGGATGCCGCCGAGCAGCAGGCCGAGGATGGCGGTGAGCAGGGGTTCGAGCACCCGGAGGCCGTTCTCGATCGAGTCGAGCACTTCGCGATTGTAAAAATAGGTCACGTTGTCGAGCGCCTCGTCGAGCGCGCCGGTGGTTTCGCCCACGCGCAGCATGCGCAGCACCAGCGGGGGAAACAGCGCCACCGACTGAAAACTTTCGGACAGGCCGCGGCCGTCGGCAATCTGCTGCGCCGCGCGGCGGATGCCCCCGGCGATCACCCGGTTGCCGGCGACCATTTCGCCCGCGCGTAGCGCATCGAGCACGGTGACGCCCGAGCGGTACATCATCGCCAGCGTGCTGGTGAAACGCGACAGCGCGATCTTCTGTACCACAGGCCCGATGATGGGCAGCCGCAACTGGGTGCGATCCCACCATTCGCGCCCGGCCTCGCTCTGCCGCACCCACAGCGGCAGGCCGATGGCCGGGATCAGGATCAGCAGCAGAACGACCAGCCAGTACGAACGCAGCGCGTTCGATATCGCCATCAGGATCAGCGTCGGCAGCGGCAGCACCACGCCCATGGTTTCCACCAGCGAGAGCACCTGCGGCACCAGATAGACCAGCAGGAAAATGATGGCGGCGCCGACGACGGTCAGCACCATGGCCGGGTAAATCATCAGGCGCTTGGCCTTGGAGGCGACCTCTTCCTGCCACTTCAGCGATTCGGCCAGTCGATCGAACACCGCGTCCAAGAGACCGGTCTGTTCGCCCGCCCGCACGCTGTGCACGAACACCGCACCGAATACCGCCGGATGCGCGGCCAGCGCCTGCGACAGCACCTTGCCGCCTTCCAGGTCTTCCAGCAGCGCGGTCAGCACATCGCGAAAGCCGGGTTTTTCCATGCTGTCGCGCAGGTCGCGCAAGCCTTCCAGCAGCGGAATGCCGGCGCGGGTGATGTAGCGCATGTGGATGCAGAACGTCACCAGGTCGCGCCGCGTCACGCGCTCGCGCCCGCTCGGCGCGTACTGCCGCGACAGTTCGGCGAGCGTGATGAGGTCGAGCCCCATCCGCTTCAGCCGCAATTCGAGGTCGACGTCGTTGACCGCCGACAGCGTGCCTTTGACGCTGCGGCCGGTTTGGTCGATGGCGCGGTAGTCGAAGAAGGGCATGGTGTTAGGATTCAGGATTCAGGGGTCAGGATTCAGGGCTTAAGGGGGCCTTGTGCGGCTTCGCCGCGCTGTATGAATTCATTGGTCGCGGCAAAGCCGCGCGTTCCCTGACCCCTGAATCCTGATCCCTGACCCCTCATCACACCCGCCCCGTCATATCCACCACCCGTGCCACTTCCGCCAACGAAGTGATGCCATCCAGCACGCGCTTGACGCCATCCTCGGCCAGCGGGTGGTAGCCATGCGCGAGCGCGGCGCGGCGGATTTCGTGCAGGGGGGCGTGGTTGGCTACCAGCTCGTCGAGCTCGGGGTCCATCCGCAGCAGTTCGATCAGTGCGAGGCGCCCCCGGTAGCCCTTGTTGCTGCAGCGCGGGCAGCCGACGGGACGATAGATCTGCTGCGGTTGTCCCGGATCGATGCCGAGGATGCGCGCTTCGTCTGCGTCCGGCGTGTAGGCTTCCTTGCAGTGCGAGCACAGCTTGCGCACCAGCCGTTGCGCGACGACGCCGATGATGTTGCCGGACAGGATGCCGGGCTGGATGCCGATGTCCATCAGGCGCGGAAACACGCCGAGCGCAGAGTTGGTGTGCAGGGTGGTGAACACCTGGTGGCCGGTCATCGCGGCGCGGAAGGCCATTTCGGCAGTGTCCTTGTCGCGGATTTCGCCGACCAGGATGATATCCGGGTCCTGCCGCATGATGGAGCGGATGCCGTTGGCGAAGTCGAGCTTCAGCGTTTCGTTGACCGAACTCTGGCGCATCAGGGTGACCGGGTATTCGACCGGGTCTTCCAGCGTCATGATGTTGACGGTCTCGTTGTTCAGGTGCGAGAGCATCGAGTACAGCGTCGTGGTCTTGCCGGAACCGGTCGGGCCGGTGACGACCAGGATGCCTTCGGGGCGCGCCATCATCAGCTGCAACTCGCGCAGCGCGTCGGTGGTGAAGCCCATCTGCTCCAGCGGCATGATGGATTTCTCGCGGTCGAGGATGCGCAGCACCAGGTTCTCGCCGTGGATGCCGGGCTGGCTCGACACGCGGAAATCGATCGGGCGGCCGTTCAGCGTCAGGGACATGCGGCCGTCCTGCGGCGCGCGCGTCTCGGCGATGTTCATCCCGGACAGCACCTTCAGCCGCACCAGGATGCCCGGCCAGTAGGTCTTGTGCAGGCTGCGGATCTGTTCCAGCACGCCGTCGATGCGGTAGCGGATGCGCAGGAAGGCGTGCTCGGGCTCGAAGTGGATGTCGGACGATTCGCGCTTCACCGCGTCGGTCAACAGCGCGCCGACCAGCCGCACCACCGGCTGGGTGTATTCCTCGGTCTCGGGGTTGAGGCTGGCGTAGTCGACTTCGCCGGTTTCGATTTCGCGCAGGATGCCGTCGAGCGAGAGATCGAAGCCGTAGAACTTGTCGATGCATTCGAGGAGTTGCGCTTCGCTCGCCAGCAGGGTGTCGATTTCGAGCTGGCCGCCGAGCGCGGCCTTCAGCTGGTCGAGCGCCACGACGTTGAACATGTCGGTGGTCGCCAGCGTCAGCACGTTGCGCGCGGCATCGTGGGCGATCGGCAGCAGATGGTGGCGGCGGGCGAATTCCTCGGGCACCAGCTGCAGCGCCTCGGGGTCGGCCACCACCTGGGAGAGGTCGATGCCCTGGCTGCCGAGCGCGTTGGCGAGCTGGTCGCGCAGCACCGCCTCGGTCATGAAGCCCAGCGCCACCAGCTGGCGACCGATCGGCAGGCCGGTGGTTTTCTGCTCTTTCAGGCCGATGCGCAGCTGGTCGAGGGTGATCAGACCCTGCGAGACCAGGGTTTCGCCCATGCGGAGTTTTTTTCTGCGCTCCATACGATTGCGCTTAACGAACCGACTTCAGCTGCCGCACGCGCGCTTCGGCCTGCGCCCGGTCGAATCGGTGCGCGCCGCCGCCGGCGAGCGCTTTTTCGTAATACGTCAGCGCGGCCGGATACTGGCGCAGCTGGTCGAGGCTGACCGCCAGATTGAACGCGTAATCGGCATTGCCCGGCGCGCCGCGCCAGGCTTCGAAATAGGCGGATTGCGCATCGTTCCAGCGCCCCTGCTCGGCGTACAGGTTGCCCAGCGTCTGGTAGAGATGCGGGCTGGGGTCGCGCTCGATCAAAAGCTTTAACCGGCTTTCGGCGGCCTGGCTGTCGGTGTTGCCGAGCAGGTCGAGCAGCGCCCCCTGCGCGGTGGCATTGCGCGGATCGCGTTCAAGGACTTCGCGGTACAGCCGCTGCGCTTCGGCGTCGCGGTTCTGCACGCTGGCGATCGTGGCCAGTCCCAGCAGCGCATCGACGCTGCGGCTGCGAGCGGCGGCCTGGGTGTAGAGCCGCTCGGCTTCGGCCAGCGCGCCGCGCTGGTATGCCGCATAGGCCTGGTTGAGCACATTGCTGTGCGCATCGGCCTGCAACAGCAGCGGTGCGGCGGGTGCGGGGCTGCGCGCCGGCGACGCGCTGCGGACAGGCGGGGCCATCACCGGTGCGGGCTCGCTTGGCGGGCTGGCTGCTGCCGGTTGCTCGGGTGCAGGCGGCGCAGCGTGCGGCGTCGGCGCAGGCTCGATCGCGACAGCAGGGGTGGCCGGCGCGATCAGGACCGGTGCAGGAGTGGGGGCGACAGCGGGCATGCTGTCGACCGGCGGAGCAACTGCGACGGCAGCGGGCGGCTGCAGCGCGAAATAGAGGTAGATGCCGTAGCCCAGCGCCACCAGGGCGGCCAGCAACGCGACGAACGGGACCAGCCGAAACTGCGGCCAGCGGAAGCTGCGCGCGCGGCGCGGCGCATCGGATGCAAGCCCGTTGCTGCCGAACAGTAGCCCGGGCGGTTCCACCCACTCGCGCGCCTGGTCCGCGCCGGGCGCAAGCGGCTCGAGTTCCAGGTCGCCGTCGGCCTGTCCATCAGGTCCCTTGCCGGCACGCCCGCCCTGGGCGGCCTCGGCCTGCTTCAAGGCCTTGAGCAGCAGGCTCACGGCGAGCTCCGCGCGCGGGCTTTCACCCGCGCGTGCGCTGTGTGCCGGGCTGGCTTCACGGTACGCTGCGCGGGGCAGGCCGTCTTCATTGCGCGCTCCGCGCGCTGGGCAGCAGGCGCTGAAACTGGCGCAGCTCCTCGCTTTCCAGCGTGGGGTTGGAGACGACGATAGGGCGCAGGAAAATCACCAGTTCGGTCTGGCTGTTGATGCGCTCGTGCTGGCCGAATACGGCGCCGATGCCCTCCGGACGCGACAGGCCCGGCAGGCCGTCGCGCGCGTTGTTGCGGTCGTCCTGGATCAGGCCGCCGAGGATCACGGTCTGGCCGCTGCGGATTTGCAGCAGCGATTCCATTTCGCGCACCTGGATGATCGGCACCTGATTGGGAATGCCGACGGGAATGCTGGGGTTGGGATCGCGGACGAAGCCGACGTTGCGCGAAATCGTCGGGCGCACGGTCAGCGAGACCATGCCGTTCTCGTTGATCTGCGGCGTCATCGTCATCACGATGCCGACCGGCACGGTTTGCGGCGTGGTGGTGAAGGTGGTGGTCGTGCCGACATTCGCGGTGGTCGTGGTGTCGGCCTTGACGTTGAAGTAGACCAGGTTGTCGACCACCTTGAGCAGCGCGGTCTGGTTGTTCAGCGCCATCAGCTTGGGGCTCGACAGCACCTTGGTATTGCCGAAGGACTCCAGCAGGTCGATCGCGGCGGTGAAGCCGTTGCTGCCCGACTTGGTATAGGTGGCCTGGATGAAAGGCGTCAGCGTGGCGGCCAGCGCATTGGTGCCGCCGCCGAGGGTGTTGATGGACCAGCCCGTCGCACCTTGCAGCGCTTTCGACCAGTCGATACCGGCGCGGTATTGGTCCTTCAGGCTGACTTCGACGATGGTGGCCTCGATCAGCACCTGGCGCTGCGCGGACTGCATCACGCGGTCGAGATACTGCTGCACCAGTTCGTGCTGCCTGGCGGTGCCCAGCACGCTGACGGTACCCGCCACCGGATTGGCCGCGACGTCGTTCTTGCCGTCGCCTGCAGGCTGGTCGGCAAACGCCGCGGTAAACAGGCTGGCGGCCCCGGCGCCGGCCTTGCTGACGGCCTCGGCCTGCGACACGCGCTCGGCCCGCGCGCGTTTTTCGGCATCCAGCCGGGCGGCGCGTTCCTCGGTGTTCTGGGTGACCGCGCGGGTGCCGGCGAGTAGGGTGCGGATGTTGTCGGCGAGCACCGTCCACAGGTCGTTTTTCGATTCGCTGGACACCGTGGTGGTGGAGGAGTTTCCGCTGGCCGAACTGCCGGAACCGCCGGTCCCCCCGGTGCCGGTGCCGATGCCCCCCCCGCCGGTGCTGGCGATCTGGGCGGCCACGCCGACGCTGGAGGTGGTGTTGCGCGCCACGTTGACGTAGTTGACGGCATAGGTCTTGACGTAGGGCGTGTCGGGCATGATCGACACGGTGCGGCCGTTCATTTCGTAGCGCAGGTTGGCCTGCCGCGCGATGCGCTCGAGGATCGCGGGCAAGGGTTCCTGCACGGCGTTGAGCGAGACGTTGCCGGCAATGCCCGGATGCAGGTCGATGTTGTACTGGGTGTCGCGCGCGATCGAAAACAGCAGGTCCTTGACCGGCACGTCGTTGACCACCACGGTGTAGGTCGGCACCGGCACGCTCGGCCGCGGCGGCGGCAGGGCGGGGGCGGCGCGCACCGGGGCGGGCGGCGGTGCCAGTTCGGCGGGCTGGCTGGGCTGGCTGATGTGGCCGGCCGACGTGTCGAAAGCCTTCGGCGGCACGCAGCCCCCGATCAGCAGCAGGCCGGCCAGCGGCAGTCCTGTCCATCCGGAGCGTTTCAACACAGCATTCATCAACGAGCCCTTATCCTGTTGGCAAGACTACAGTGCGCATTTTGCCGACCGTGCGCAGAAACGGGTCGCCGACGGGCGAGGGCGGGAGCGTGCGCAGAACCGCCAGCGCCGCCTCGCGATCGGGAAACTCGCCGGCCAGGATCATCCAGGCGGGATTGCCCTGGCTCAGACCGTGCAGCACCCGGACAGGCTGCGGGGTGGCGGCATCGAGACTTTTCAATAATACGGCTGCGCGGGCGGCATCTTTAGTCGAAGCCAGCTGGATGACATGGGTACCCGGCGCTGCGCTGGCCAGCCAGCGCCGGGTTTGCAGCGCCCGCTCGGCCAGCGTCGGTTCGGCGACGGGCGCCGGCGCTGCCGGTGACACTGCGGCGGCCGGGGCGACGGGCTGCGGCATGCCGGGCGACAGCGTAGCCCAGGCGAGCCATGCCAGCAGGCCCAGCGCGGCGGCCGCCGCGATTCCCCCGGCCGCCATCCACAGGCGCCGCCGTGCCGGCGCGTGCATGCGTGCCAGGGGCATTTCGGCATCGCCGGCGGCGGCTTCCAGGTGCGCCGGGGCGAGGCTGTGGGTTTGTCCGGCGTAGGCTGCCAGCAGGGTTTTGTCGGCCAGCACGTTGATGCGGCGCGACAGGCCGCCCGAAAGCTGCGCCATGCGCGCGATCAGCGGCGGCGGAAACAGGTCGGGTCCGCGATAGCCGGCCACCGCCAGCCGCGCGCGCAGATAATCGGCGATTTCGGCTTCGGTCAGCGGCGACAGGTTGAGGCTCAGCGTGATGCGGTCCTTCAACTGGCGGATGCGCGGTTCGGCCAGATGCGCATCGAGCTCGGGCTGGCCGAACAGCACGATCTGCAGCAGCTTGTCGGTGGCGGTTTCCAGATTGGTCAGCAGGCGCAGGAACTCGAGATGGTCGAGCGCAATGCCCTGCGCCTCCTCGACGAACACCACCACCCGGCGTCCCGCCTGGTGACGTGCCAGCAGGCAGGCGTTGAGCTGCGCCAGCCGGGCCTGCCGGCCGTCGGCGGGCGCCTCCCCGAGATCGGCCAGGATCGCCGCCAGCATGTCGTCGGGGTCGAGCGTCGGATTGCCGAGATAGACGCTGTCGATCGTGTCGGGCAGTTGCGCCGCCAGCTTGCGGCACAGCATGGTCTTGCCGCTGCCGACTTCCCCCACCACCTTGATGATGCCCTCGCCCTGTCCGATCGCGTATTGCAGCGCTGCGAGGATTTCGCCGCGCTGGCCGCCCGCATGCCAGTACTCGGTGTTCGGCGTGATGCGGAAGGGGGCTTCTTTCAGACCGAAAAATTCGAGGTACACGGAAGCTTAGGGCGTGTTAACACCAATTTCGCGCCTGCGTTGCAGCGAGAAAGCGATGGATGCAAGGCGCGGTGAGAAGGCAAGGGCCATCCCTTGCCAAGCGCCGCAACACAGCAGACGCGCTTTCTCGCTGCAACCCGGAGGGACGGGTTCGATTCGGGCGCATTCCTTTGTCACGCGCCGCTTGCAGTGATTGCACTGCGGCGCGGCCCGTTTCGCGGACTGCATCCCGAATCGAACCCGTCGCAGGCGTGAAATTGGTGTTAACACGCCCTACTCAGTTCCGTACGTCTGCATACGGCTATAGAGCGTGGTGCGGTTGATCCCCAGGAGCTTGGCCGCCTGCGACAGATTGCCGTGGGTCATGGTGAGCGCGGCCTCGACGTAGGCCTTTTCCCATTGCCGCAGGGTGGCGTCGAGGTTGAAGTTGGCCAGCGTCTGCAACTGCTTGCGCGCCATGTCGATCAGCGCCTTGCTGTCGCTGGCGAGCGGGATTTCCTGCGGATAGGCCTGGTCGGTATCGAGTTCGGTTTCCAACTGCTGGACGTCGACCGCCATGCCGGGATATTTGGTGGTGAGGCGGATGGCGATGTTGCGCAGTTCGCGTACGTTGCCGGGGAAGTGGTAGTCCGCCCACAGCTGCTGGGCGCGCGCATCGAGCGTGAACGGCTGGCTCTTGGCTTCGCGCGCGTAGAAATCGCGGAAGTGGTCGAGCAGGGTGAGCTTGTCCGCACCCATTTCACGGAGCGGCGGCACCGCGATGGAAAATACCGACAGCCGGTGGTAGAGGTCGGCGCGGAAGCGGCCGGCCTTGATTTCGGCGCGCAGGTCGCGGTTGGTCGCGGTGACCACGCGGGCGTTGGAAAAGCGCGGCTGGGTTTCGCCGACGCGCTGGTATTCGCCGTTTTCCAGCACGCGCAGCAGTTTGGCCTGCAGTTCGAGCGGCAACTCGCCGATCTCGTCGAGGAACAGGGTGCCGTTTTCGGCTTCCTCGAAATAGCCGGCGCGCGCGCTGGTGGCGCCGGTGAAGGCGCCCTTGGCGTAGCCAAACAGGGTCGGCTCGACCAGCGTTGGCGAAATCGCGGCGCAGTTCAACGCCAGATAGGGCTTGGCCGCGCGCGGCGACAACTGGTGCAGGCTGGAGGCGACGCGCTCCTTGCCGCTGCCGGATTCGCCCTCGATCAGTACCGGGAAGGGCGCTGCGGCGTATTGCTTGATCTGCTGGCGCAGCTTGTCCATTGCCGGGCTTTCGCCGACGATGCCGGAATCCTTGACCGGGGCGGGCGCCTTGTCGGCGCTGCGCTCCGCATCCTGCACCAGCAGGGCATTGAACAGCAGCGACTTGAGCCGCTCGGGTTCGCATGGCTTGGCGACGAAATCGATCGCGCCGAGCGCGCGCGCGTGGCGTGCGTTGGCTTCGTCGCTCTGGCCCGACAGCACCAGGATCTTGATGCTGGGGGAGATACCGAGCAGGTCGGCGATCAGGGCAAAGCCCTCGTCCGGCTTGTGCGGCTGGGGCGGCAGGCCGAGGTCGACCAGCGCCAGTTGCGGCGGTTCGTCCAGCTGCATCATCAGGCTCTTGACCTGAGCCCGCGACTCGGCGGCCGAAATTTCGAAGTCCTTGCCGAGCACGTAGGTGAGCGTGTCGGAAATCAGCGGGTCGTCGTCGACGATCAGCAGGCTCGGTTTGTTGGTTTGGGACACATATCCTCCAGGTCCAATATGGTGTCGCGACCGCGTCTGCTCTCGGGAGGAGGGGATTGTTGTGCGCGTGTCGGATTTTCGACGATTGTGCCAGAGGAACGCTGAAAGTTAAACCAGCCCGTGGCGCCGGCGGCGTCAGCCGGGCTGGGGAACCACCGTGACGCGCATCCAGCCCTCGCTGTGCTCGATCGGACTGCCCAGCGTGATGAGCCGGGGCTGACCCATGCCGCGCAGTTCGACGATTTTGCCCGGCATGAAATGCACGGGGTCGAGGATGAGGCTGTCGGGGGTGCCGTCGTTGCTGGCCAGCAACAGGCTCGCGTGCGGCAGTCCCCCGCCGGTGCTGTCGAAACCGTCCACCAGATAACCCGACGGCGAGATTTCGTAGAGCGTGACCAGGGCGGGCAACTCACGCAGGGTTTCGACGCCGATCGCACTGGTATCGTCGTTGATGCGCGAAATGCGGCGCACGATGCCGATTGCCCAGGTCCGGGCGTCGTGCGGCTTGATGCCGATCAGGGCGCCGACGCGCAGCCAGTCCCGGTCGCGCGATTCCACAATGGCGCCGTAGCCGCATTCGCTTTCGTCGTGCATGACCCAGCGTTCGACGTCGGGCGAGACCGCGACGGTCGGAACATGCAGGTGCGAGACGCGTTCGCGGGTGCGGTCGGTGATGAAGCCATACACCTGTACGTCGTCGACTTCGCTGTAGCTGAGTCCCATGCCGTAGGGCGATACGGCCCCGCTGTCGCTCGCCTTGAGCTGGTTGACGATGGCGTTGATGCCGTGTGCGACGTCGACCAGGCGCTTGCTTGCCTCGCGCGGTGCGCGGCGTTGCTCGCGTGTGGCGAGCGGTGCCCACTGGTGCTGCAGGTGGTGCAGAAGTTCGAGGCTTTCGCTGGTGCGTGCGCTGCTGGTCAGGCCCAGTTCCGCAGGCGCGATGTGCCCCGCGCGCAACGCGGCCTGCAGTTTGTCCAGCTTCTGCAGCAGGCCGGCCGTGCTCCAGTAGCGCAAGGGCTTGGCGTCGTCCGGCTTGCGGACATGGCGCGGCCCGTGGTCGGCCGACAGATCGATGTAGAAGGTGTGGGTGTCGGGCGCGAAAGCGGCATCCAGGCGCAGCGAGTCGTGCCAGCCGCACAGCCAGCGATCGAGCAGGTCGAGCTGTCGCGGATAGAGCGTGCCGGAGTTGGCCAGGTCGACCATCAGGATATGCAGATAGGCGGTTTCGCAGGTGCATGTCGCCGCGTCCTCGGGGTATACCCGCTGCGGCAGCCGGTGAAACTGCCCGGTTTCGGCGATGCGATACAGATTGTGCAGGCGCAGCCACAGTTTTTCGCTTGCCGGCAGGTAGCGGATCGCGCGCCACTTCAGCAGCTGGCCCATGGCGCGGATCGCGCGCAGGGTGATCAACTGGATGTCGGTGTCCTGTGGTGTCTTGCCTGCTTCGTGGCTGAGATGCAGCACAAAGGCGTGGTAGCCACGCGCCACTTCCCAGTAGTGCCCATACACGGCGTGCCAGAGCTGGCTTTCCAGCGCGCGCGACATGCGCGGGTTGCGCAGGTACTGGCGCACCAGGGTGTCCTGCAGGTCGCTCGCCTTTTCGTCGAGCAACATGAAGATCATCAGGCGATCGCGCGTGTACTGTGACGATTTTTCCGCATTGAAGCGCTTGAGTTCCTGACCGATGGCCTGCTGGGCCTTGAAGGCGTCGCCGACCGGCAGATTCTCGATCCAGCGTATCGCCGCCCGCGGACTGGCCTGGGGATTGTCGCCTCCGGTGCCGAAAGGCACGAGTCGGGAAAGGTGCGAAGCAAGTTTGGCGGCCAGTGAACTCATCGTCTCAGTCTATCGATTGCAGGGATCGGGATGCATGCATACGCTCACATGGATGATCGAGCAAAAACTGTTCCAGTCCAGCAGGTCAAGACAGCCTGCCCTGCACCCAGGCGGGCACCGAGGCGAGGGCCGCCGGCAAGGCGTCCGGCGCATTGCCGCCGGCCATCGCCATGTCCGGTTTGCCGCCGCCCTTGCCGCCGACCTGGGTGGCAACATGGTTGACCAGGTCGCCGGCCTTGATGCGGCCGGTCAAGTCGGACGTCACCGCGGCGATCAGGCTGACCTTGCCGTCGGCCACCGTACCCAATACCAGCGCGCACGATTTCAACTTGTCGCGCAGTTTGTCGGCGGTTTCGCGCAGCCCTTTGGCGTCGACGCCGTGGAGTTGCGCCGCCAGCACGCGCACACCGCTGACGTCGACCGACTGCTGCACCAGATCGTCGCCCTGGCTTGCTGCCAGTTTGGACTTCAGGCGCTCGAGTTCCTTTTCCAGCGCACGGCTGTGTTCCATCAATTGGGACACGCGTTCGGCCGCTTCGGCCGGGGTAGCCTTGACCAGTTGCGCGATCGCACCGAGGTTTTTTTCGGTTTCGCCGACATAGGCCAGCACGCCGGTGCCGGTGGTTGCCTCGACCCGGCGTATGCCGGCGGCGACGCCGGTTTCCAGCAGGATCTTGAACGCGCCGATGTCGCCGGTGCGCGCCACATGGGTGCCGCCGCACAGTTCGCGCGAACTGCCGATGTCGAGCACCCGCACCTCGTCGCCGTATTTCTCGCCGAACAGCATCATCGCGCCGGTTTTCTGCGCCTCGTCGATCGGCATCACGCGCGCCTGGGTCGCCGTGTTGGCGAGGATCTCGGCGTTGACGCGCGCCTCCACCTCGCGAATCTGCGCGGCGGTCATTGGCGTGGGCTGCACGAAGTCGAAGCGGGTTTTCTCGCTGTCGACCAGAGAACCCTTCTGCTGCACGTGTTCGCCCAGCACCTCGCGCAGCGCCTTGTGCATCAGATGCGTGACCGAGTGGTTGCGCATGATTCGGGCACGCGCGTCTTCGTCAACGCGTGCAAGCACGGCGTCGCCGACCGCCAGCGTGCCGGTCTTTACCACGCCGTGATGGCCGAAGACCTGCGCCTGGATTTTCAGCGTGTCCTCGACGTCGAACACGCCGTTGGTGCTCTGCAGTGCGCCGCGATCGCCGACCTGGCCGCCGGATTCGGCGTAGAAGGGCGTGTGGTCGAGCACGACCACGCCGAGTTCGCCTTCCCTGAGTTCGCTGACGGCGGCGCCGTCCTTGTACAGCGCGAGCACGGTGGCGTCGCGGGTCAGGGTGTCGTAGCCGTGGAAGGTGGTCGCCTCGCCCGCATACTCCAGCCCGGCGCCGAGCTTGAACTTGCCGGCGGCGCGCGCCTGCGCCTTCTGTCGCTGCATGGCGGCGTCGAAGGCGGCGGTGTCGACGTTCACATTCGCCTCGCGGCAGATGTCGGCGGTGAGGTCCAATGGGAAACCGTAGGTGTCGTGCAGCTTGAACGCCAGTTCGCCGTCGAAGCTGGCGCCGGTGGGCAGCGCCTTCAGCGCGGCTTCGAGGATGCCCATGCCGTGCTCGATGGTCTCGAAGAAGCGTTCCTCTTCCTGCCGCAAAATGTCCATCACGCGCGCCTGCGCCTGGACCAGTTCCGGATAGGCCTCGCCCATCACCGCTGCGAGGTCGGGCACGATGCGGTGGAAGAAGGCGGCGCGCGCGCCGAGCTTGTAGCCATGGCGGATGGCGCGGCGAATGATGCGGCGCAGCACGTAGCCGCGGCCTTCGTTGCCGGGAATCACGCCGTCGACGATGAGGAAGGCGCAGGCGCGGATGTGGTCGGCGATGACCTTGAGCGAGTTGTTGGCAAGGT
This sequence comes from Pseudomonadota bacterium, assembly GCA_021821425.1. Next base: position 434 of record JAKACL010000026.1, on the reverse strand, counting down.
CGCTCGTTGTCGTCTCGCGTGCGGAGGCGGCGATCAGCGCCTGGAACAGGTCGATGTCGTAGTTGGAATGCACGTGCTGCATCACGGCGGAGATGCGCTCGAGGCCCATGCCGGTATCGACGCTGGGCTTGGGCAGCGGGTGCATGGTGCCGGCCTCGTCGCGGTTGAACTGCATGAACACGTTGTTCCAGATCTCGATGTAGCGGTCGCCGTCCTCGTCGGGCGAGCCGGGCGGTCCGCCCGCCACCTCGGGTCCGTGGTCGTAGAAGATCTCGGTGCAGGGGCCGCAGGGGCCGGTGTCGCCCATTGCCCAGAAGTTGTCGGATGCGTAGCGCGCGCCTTTGTTGTCGCCGATGCGGACGATGCGTTCCTTCGGCACGCCGATGTCGTTGTGCCAGATGTCGAACGCTTCATCGTCTTCCGCATAGACCGTG
>JAKACL010000025.1 GCA_021821425.1 Pseudomonadota bacterium | reverse complement strand
TTCGTTTTTCCATGAGCACAAATTAACCTATTGGATTATTTTTGGCAAGTAGGTTATCGCGCTCGTCCGCAGCGGTGTTTCGGCCAGTTCCATCCGGCTAACCATCTGCGTCCGCCACCGAATCTCGGCGGCATCACACCCATGCAGAAATTGATGTCGCCAACTAATCCATTTCTGGCGACTGCTAAAAATGGGGGGATTACCTACGACGAGCGGTTCACCAGGAGCGTCGCTTAAAATGAAATCCGACTTCCCTTCCTGGGGAATGTCTCACAGCGCCTCACACACAGAAATTCTGACACTCCTCCTGAATTGTGCTCAGTTGGTCAGGCGCAGCGAGAACGTGCATCGGCCTGAATGCGCAGCCCGGTATAATCACCCCCTTTCCGTGCTGCCGTTACCCTACATGTCTACCCTGGCCACCATTTTGATTGCGACTGCCGCCGGCAGTTTGCTCAGCCTACTGCTGGCTGCAATTCTGGCTTTGTCGGCGCGGCCGCACTGGGTTCCGGTGCTGGTGAGCTATGCCATTGGTGCGCTGCTAGGTGCCTCGCTGCTGGAAGTACTGCCGGAAGCGGTGCTGATGAAGGACGGCAATATCGAGACGGTGGCGAAGGCGTTGCTGGGTGGCATTCTGCTATTTTTTCTGCTCGAAAAGCTGGTGTTGTGGCGACACTGCCATGAAGAGGTGTGCGAGGCGCATGGCGGCCACGCTCATGGACACGATCATGGACGTTCCGGCCTGATGATCACGGTAGGCGACACTTTCCACAACTTCGTCGACGGGGTCATTATCGCGGGCGCCTTCCTGGTCGATTTCCGACTCGGGGTCGTGACGGCGCTTGCAATCATTGCCCATGAAATCCCGCAGGAAATCGGGGATTTTCTGATCCTGCTGCACTCGGGCTACAGCCGGACCCAGGCCCTGCTGATTAATCTGCTGACCGGGGTGGCGACGATGGCTGGTGCGTTGCTGGGCTATTTCGCGCTGTCGATGCTTGAGGGCTGGACACCGGTGCTGCTGGGCCTGGCGGCTGCGAGCATGTTGTATGTGGCGCTTTCGGATCTGCTGCCCGGCCTGCACAAACGCGCGGAAATTGCCTCCACGCTGCAGCAGCTAGCGTTGATCGGACTGGGTATCGGCAGCGTCGTGCTGGTCGGCTATCTCGTCGGGCACGGGCATTGAACGCTGCCGTCGGCGCGGCCCGTCAGCCACGTAGACAAACAACGCGATCGGCAGGACACCCAGAAAAACCAGGATGGCCAGCGCCTTGCCGATACTGCCGGCGGTAATCGCCATCATCAGAATCACGTAGGCCCAGCCAATCGCTACGATATACATCAGAGGCTCCATCAGGATAGAACGTCATGGTAACCAAAGCACCCCCTGCTCGCACGCCAACCGTCGGATTTGTCTCGCTCGGCTGTCCGAAGGCGACGGTTGATTCCGAACGCATTCTCACGCAGCTGCGCGCCGAGGGCTATGGCATCGTCGGCAGCTACGACAATGCGGACGTGGTGGTGGTCAACACCTGCGGCTTCATCGACGCCGCGGTCCAGGAATCGCTCGAAGCAATCGGCGAGGCGCTGGCGGAAAATGGCAGGGTGATCGTCACCGGCTGCCTCGGCGCCAAGGGCGACGTGGTGCGCGAGGCGCACCCCAAGGTGCTGGCGGTGTCCGGTCCTCACGCATTGGACGAGGTGATGGAGGCGGTGCACACGGCACTGCCCAAGCCGCACGATCCGTTCGAAGACCTGATTCCGCCCGGCGGCATCAAGCTGACGCCGCGCCATTACGCCTATCTGAAGATTTCCGAGGGCTGCAACCATCGCTGCACCTTCTGCATCATTCCGTCAATGCGCGGCGATCTGGTGAGCCGTCCGATCGGCGAGGTGATGCGCGAGGCCGAAGCGCTGGTCGGCGCTGGCGTGCAGGAGCTGCTGGTGGTGTCGCAGGACACCAGCGCCTACGGGGTGGACGTGAAATACCGTCCCGGCTTCTGGAACGGACGTCCTCTGAAATCCCGCATGACCGAGCTGGCCGGCGCGCTCGGTAGCCTCGGCGCCTGGGTGCGGCTGCATTATGTGTACCCGTACCCGAGCGTCGACGACGTCATCCCGCTGATGGCCGACGGCATCATCCTGCCTTATCTGGATATTCCGTTCCAGCACGCCAGCCCGCGCATTCTCAAGTTGATGAAACGCCCCGGCGCGGTCGAAAAGACGCTCGACCGCATCCAGTCCTGGCGCGCTGCAGTGCCCGATCTGACGCTGCGCTCGACTTTCATTGTTGGTTTCCCGGGTGAAACCGATGCCGAGTTCGAGGAATTGCTGGCCTTCCTGAAGGAGGCGCAGCTCGACCGCGTCGGCTGCTTCAAATATTCGCCGGTCGACGGCGCGGCGGCCAACGCCTTGCCGGATGCGGTTCCGGAAGAATTGAAGGAAGAGCGGCTGGAACGCTTCATGGAAGTCCAGGCGGAGATCTCGGCGGCCCGGCTCGATGCCAAGATCGGCCGCGAAATCGAGGTGATCGTCGACGAGGAAGACGAAGTCGGCACACTGGCGCGCAGCCATGCCGATGCGCCAGAAATCGACGGCGTGGTTTACCTCGAAGGGGTGTTCGACCTGAAACCGGGGACGCGCCTCAAGGTGCGCGTCGAAGAGGCCGACGAACACGACCTCTGGGCGACGCCGGTCTAAGCCTGCTTATTCAGGTCAGCTGCGAAATCAGGCTCTGCGGGCGGCGCCAGAATTTCCAGGCGTCGTGCGCGTGCAGATGTAGAGCGTGCCCGCTGATCGGGTCAAGCAGGCGCAAGCCCGAGGGGCCGAGCTTACGTAGCGCGCCCAGAAGCGGCACAAACCAGTCCTGCTCCAGGTCGCGCAGCGCTTCGCGCCAGCCGTAGGCGTCGCCGATCTGACCGGAACACGTTAACGCATCCAGCAGCATGATCCCCTCCGCTGCAAATGCCTGCGTGTCGGGGCGGGAAGGCAGCGCTTGCACGCGTGCGTTGCAGAAACCTCCCAGTGCCAGCGCTTCTGCGTTGTCCGCATGCAAGGGAACCGGCGTGGCACAGGCCACGGGCAGGCGGCCGCCGCCCCATAGCCACAGCGAGTTCACCGCCAGCGCGCCGCGCGCCTCCCGCGCCAGATTCACCGGGTGTTCGTGCAGCAGCATCTGCAGTTCGTTCAACTCGGCTCGAAACCGCATGGCGTCCGGGCCTTGCGGCAGCAAGGGATCGATGTCGCAGCCCACCGCGAGCGACAGTGGCGTGGTGGCCAGTTGCGGCGCCTCGGGATAGCGCAGATACCAGCGATGCGGATGCAGGGGCTGGGGATTCAGGGCGGCGCCAAAATGCGCGCCAATGGTTTCGGCCAGGGCGTCGGCTTCGTCGCGCGCCAGATCCAGGGCGCTGCTGTCGGCCAGCACGATGCGGTCGCGCATTACCCGCAGATGCACCGGGTCGGCACGCAGCCAGTAGGCGTCTCCGGCCACGCCGCCATCGGCGCCCAGCGTGATCGGCGCCATGGGCCAGTCCTGCTGGCGTGCAATGCCCAAGGCTTCGCATACCGCGGCTTCCACGCCTGCGGCCGGGCAGGGCCGGCGGCTGCCGCGCGCCAGCAGCGTCTGCAGTGCAGGCAGATGCAGATCCTGTGCGGCGGTTTCCAGCAGGCGCGCGTTCGGGAACAGATGGGGGACCAGGAGCAGCATGTGCCGAGTGTAGCAAGCCAATTCGCTAGAATGACGGCCATGCGCCAGGCTTTCCATGAAATCAGCGTTCCCACCCGCGGCAAGGGCTTGTACGCCTTTACCCCGCAGGTTCACGACTGGGTGCAGGCGAGCGGCATCCGGCAGGGGCTGCTCACGCTCTACATCCGCCATACCTCGGCCAGCCTGCTGATCCAGGAAAACTACGATCCGACGGTGCAGACCGACCTCGAGCGCTTCCTGTCGCGGCTGGTGCCGGAAGGCGATCCGATCTACGAACACACGCTGGAAGGCGCAGACGACATGCCGGCGCACGTGCGCGCAGCGTTGACGCAAACGCATCTGGCGATCCCGGTTGCCGACGGCACGCTCATGCTCGGCGCCTGGCAGGGGATCTATGTCTTCGAACACCGGCGTGGCGCCCAGACGCGCGGCGTGGTGCTGCACCTGCTCGGCGAATAGGGCAGCTGTGGCATACTCGAAAGATTCTGACTGCGAGTCCTGCTTTGCTACCCTTTGAACTTCTGATCGGCCTGCGTTACACCCACGCCAAGCGCCGCAACCATTTCATTTCCTTTATTTCCATCGTCTCCATGGCGGGAATCGCGCTCGGCGTCATGGCGCTGATCGTCGTGCTGTCGGTGATGAACGGTTTTCAGGAAGAGTTGCGCGCGCGCATACTCGGCGTGGCGGCGCATCTGGAGATCAGCGGACCGGCAGAGCGCCTGTCCGACTGGCGCGGGGTGCTGGCGCAGGCACGGCAGAACGATGACGTGATGTCGGGTGCCCCCTATGTCAATGCGCAGGGCATGCTGGCCAATGGCGACATGGTGCGCGGCGCGATCATCCGCGGCGTATTGCCGGAGATGGAAAAACAGGTGGCCGACTTCGAGCAGTACATGAAGTCAGGAAAGCTGGCTGACCTCAAATCGGGCGAGTTCGGCATTGTCCTCGGCGCCGACCTTGCACGCGTGCTCGGCGTCTATCCCGGCGACAAGGTCGTGTTGCTGACGCCGCAGGGCAACATCACGCCGGCCGGGGTGATGCCGCGCGTCAAGCAGTTCACCGTCACCGGGATCTTCGAGGCCGGCATGTTCGAGTACGACTCCGGCCTGGCGCTGATCCACCTGCAGGATGCGCAGAAGCTGCTGCGGCTGGGCGAGGACGTGACAGGCGTGCGACTGAAACTGGTCGAGTTGTTCCGCGCGCCGATCGTGACGCGCGACCTGGCGCAGAGCCTGCTGGGCGATTACTACCTGACCGACTGGACCAAAAGCCACGCCAATTTCTTTCGCGCAGTGGCAATCGAGAAGCGCATGATGTTCCTGATCCTGTTGCTGATCGTCGCCGTCGCCGCATTCAACATTGTCTCCACGCTGGTGATGGCGGTGACCGACAAGCAATCCGACATCGCCATCCTGCGCACCCTCGGCGCGCGGCCGGGATCGATCATGAAAATCTTCATGGTGCAGGGCAGCTTCATCGGCGTGTTGGGTACTTTGCTCGGCGTGGCGAGCGGCGTGCTGCTGGCGCTCAATCTTGAAACCGTCGTGCCGATCATCGAGCGCATGGCCGGCATGGACCTGTTCCCGGCCGACGTGTACTACATCAACGAACTGCCATCGAAACTCGACTGGAGCGAGGTGGGACTGATCAGCCTCATTTCATTGCTCATCAGCCTGGTAGCCACGCTGTATCCGAGCTGGCGCGCGTCGCGCATCAACCCGGCGGAGGCGCTGCGCTATGAGTGAGCAGGGGTCAGGATTTAGGAGCCAGGATTCAGGGAACGGCGAGGGCATTGTGCTGCAGTGTAAGGGGCTCGGTAAGGTGTTTCGCCAGGGCAAGACCGATGTGCCGGTGCTCGGCAGCGTCGACCTTGCCATCCGGGCCGGCGAGTCGCTCGCCATTGTTGGCGCGTCGGGATCGGGCAAGAGCACGCTGCTGCATCTTCTGGGCGGGCTCGACACGCCGACTGCCGGGAATATCAGTCTGATGGGGCGTGACCCCTTCGCAATTTCCGAGGCCGAGCGCAGCGACCTGCGCAACCGCGCACTCGGCTTCGTCTACCAGTTCCACCATCTGCTCCCCGAATTTACCGCGCAGGAAAATGCCGCCATGCCATTCATCATCCGGCGCATGGCGCGTGCCGACGCGCTGGCGCGCGCTGCGGCGATTCTCGAGGAAGTCGGCCTCGGCCATCGCCTTGAACACCGCCCCGGCGAACTCTCCGGCGGCGAGCGCCAGCGCGTCGCCATCGCGCGCGCGCTGGTCACGCAGCCGGCGTGCATCCTGGCCGACGAGCCCACCGGCAACCTCGACCGGCATACCGCCGACGCGGTATTCGACCTGATGCGCGAACTCAATCGCAAGCACCAAACCAGCCTGGTCGTGGTCACCCACGACAGCGATCTGGCGGCACGCATGGACCGGCAGATGCGGCTGGTCGACGGAAGCCTGCAGCCGGCCTGAGGCCTCGACGCGATGCGGTTTGCCCTCATCGCATTCTGTCTCGGGGTGTGGCTGTTGCAGCAGCAGGCCGTGTTGCCGCCGATGCGCTGGCTATGGGGGCTGCCCCTGCTGTTATCGGTGCTTTGGCTGCCGACGTTCTCCCATCGCGTAGCCGATTTTGCCCGCCGCCTGGGCATCGCGCTGCTGTGCGCGGCGCTCGGCTTTGCCTGGGCCGCCTGGCGGGCGGATGCGCGACTGGCAGAACGCCTGCCGCTGCACTGGCAAGGTGTGGATATCGAGCTGATCGGCGTGATCGTCGACCTTCCGCATGCCAACGCGCGGGGCGAGCGCTTCGTGTTTGATGTCGATCAGACCCTGACCCCGAATGCGCCCAGCATGCAGCGGGTGCAACTGACCCGCTACTGGTCGCGCGACGCCGTCGAATTCGGCGCACGCATGCAGGCCGGAGAACGCTGGCACCTCACGGTACGGCTGAAGCGGCCCTACGGTACCAGCAACCCGCACGGCTTCGATCTTGAGGCATGGATGCTGGAACGTCGCATCAACGCCAGCGGCTACGTGCGCGAAACGCCTGCGCCGCAGCGCCTCGCTGCGCAATCACACACGCCTGCCGCCTGGATTGCCGCGGTGCGTGCCGCGATACGCGCGCGCATTTTCGCTACGCTGGGCGATGTGCGGTACGCGGGCGTCATTGCCGCACTGGTGGTGGGCGATCAGCGCAGTATCCCGCACGATCAATGGCGGGCCTTCACCCGCACCGGCGTCAATCACCTGCTGTCCATTTCCGGCCTGCACGTCACCATGATCGCGGCACTCGCCGGCTGGCTGATGGCGAGTCTGTGGCGACGTCTGCCGCGACAGGCGGAGCGTCTGCCCGCGCGCCAGGCCGGCCTGATTGCGGCCGTGCTGGCGGCGATCGCGTACGCGCTGCTGGCCGGCTTTCAGGTGCCGGCGCAGCGCACGCTGTTCATGCTGATCGTGGTGGCGCTGGCATTCTGGGGTCGGCGCGAACCGCGGCCGTTTGCCGCGCTGGTGGTGGCGCTGTTCGTCGTGTTGCTGATCGACCCCTGGGCTGTCCTGTCGGCCGGGTTCTGGCTGTCGTTCGGTGCCATGGCGGCCATCCTCTGGGTAACGGTGGGACGGGTGGCGCTTCCCGCCAGGCTTCGTGGCTGGATCACGGTGCAGGGGGCCGTCACGCTGGCACTGGCACCCGTGCTGTTCCTGCTGTTTCAGCAGGTCTCGTTGATCTCGCCGTTGGCCAATGCAGTGGCGATTCCGCTGGTGAGCTGGCTGATCACGCCGCTGGCGCTGCTGGGGGTGCTGATCCCGCCGCTGTGGCATGCGGCGGCGTGGCTGATGACTGGGCTGGGCGAAGGACTGGCGTGGGCTTCAAGTTTTCCGCTGGCGGTAACGACGTTGCCGGCGTCGCCTGCATGGGCTGTGGGACTGGCGCTGGTCGGCACGGTATGGCTGCTGCTGCCGCGCGGTTTTCCCTTGCGCGTTCTGGGGCTGATGCTGTGGCTGCCCTTGCTGTTTCCGCTGCGCGATGCCATTGCCCCGGCGCATTTTCGTGCCGAAGTGATCGACGTCGGTCAGGGTACGGCGGTCTTGATCCGTACTGCGAATCATGCCCTGTTGTATGACACCGGCGCCGCCTTCGCCGACAGCGATTCGGGCGAGCGCATTGTCGTGCCTCATCTGCGCGCCACCGGCGTGGGTGCCTTGTCCGGACTGATCGTGTCGCACGACGACAACGACCACAGCGGCGGCCTGCGCTCGGTCCTGCGCGATGTTCCCACCGCATGGCTGCTGCACGGTATGCCAGCGAACAGCCCGTTGCTTGAAGGGATTGAGCCTGCACGTCGTTGCGTGCGCGGCCAGCGCTGGCGCTGGGATGACGTCGAGTTCGAGATCCTCAATCCCAGGCCGGCGGCCTATGCGGACACCCGGCGCCGCAACAACGACGCCAGCTGCGTGCTGCGCATCCGCAACGCGCGCCACAGCCTGCTGCTGACGGGCGACGGCGAACGGCAGACGGAACTCGAGCTGGTCGAATCCGGTCAACTGGCGCCGGTGAGCGTGCTGCTGGCGGGACACCATGGCAGCCGCACCTCGTCGATTGCGGAATTCGTCGCGACGACGCGGCCCGAATGGGTCGTCTTCACCCAGGGCTACCGCAATCGCTATGGTCATCCGCATCCGGAGGTGGTGGCGCGCTTTCGCGACATCGATGCGCGCATGCTGCGCAGCGACGCAAGCGGCCTGATCCGATTCGATTTTGGCGAAGCCGGTATCGAGGCCTCACAATATCGACCTACGCGCCGCCGCTACTGGTTCGCCGATTGAGTGCAATCATGTCCGAAACCTCGAAGCCCCGCTGTTATGACGCAACCGATCCGGAAACCGCCCGGCAGGCGCTGGCGCGTGTGCTGCCGGTGGCGGAAAACGATCTGCCTTGGCGTGCGCTGGAATATGCCCACCAGCAATTGGGGGCGAGTCCTGCATTCGCGCACAGCGTCGGCTCCGCGCTGATCGTTGCAGAGCTGCGGGTGGGCGCGGACGCGGTCGCCGCCGCCTTGCTGCACAATTGTTTGGATGACGCATCCGAGTTTGATGCCCGCTTTGGCATAGCGGCGCGGCTCGCGCGCGGTGTCGACGCGATGGCGCGCATCGAGGCACTGGCGGTCAGCGCCACCGACAAGCGCCTCGATCCGCATGCCCAGCTCGAGGCGTTGCGCCAGATGGTGCTGGCGATGGTCGAGGACATCCGCGTGGTGCTGGTGAAACTGGCCGAGCGCACGCATGCGCTGCGTTGCGCTGCCAACCAGGATGACGCCATCCGCGATGCGCTCGGCCACCAGGCACGCGAACTGTTCTCGCCCCTGGCCAACCGGCTCGGCGTGTGGCAGATCAAGTGGGAGATGGAGGACTGGGCGTTTCGTTATCTGGAACCCGATACCTACAGAAAAATTGCCGCCCAGCTCGACGAAAAACGTGCCGACCGCGAGGGTTACATCAAGGGCATCATCGAGCGCCTCGAAGCCGAGCTTGCGCTGCACGGCATCGAGGCGGAAGTCACCGGCCGCCCCAAGCATATCGCCAGCATCGTCAACAAGATGCGGCGCAAGCGATTGAGCTTCGAGCAGTTGTACGACATCCGCGCGGTGCGCGTGCTGGTGAAGCACGAGATCGACTGTTACACCGTGCTGGGGCTGGTGCACAATCTGTGGCAACCGATCCCGGGCGAGTTCGATGATTACATTTCGCAGCCCAAGAGCAACGACTACCGGTCGCTGCACACCGCTGTCATCGGCCCCGAGGACCGCGCGCTGGAAGTTCAGATCCGCACCTTCGACATGCACCACCAGGCCGAGCTCGGCGTCGCGGCGCACTGGCGCTACAAGGAAGGCGGCAAGCAGGATGCGCAGTACGAGGAAAAAATCGCCTGGCTCAGGCGCATCCTGGAATGGAAGGACGACGTTGCCGACAGCAGCGAGTTTTCCGAACAGTTCAAGACCGAGCTGTTTCACGACCAGGTCTACGTGCTGACCCCTCAGGGACGGGTGGTGGCGCTCGACCGCGGCGCCACGCCGGTGGATTTCGCCTACACGCTGCATACCGATCTGGGTCACCGCTGCCGGGGCGCCAAGGTCGACGGCGCGATGGTGCCGCTGAACACGCCGCTCGACAATGGCCAGCGCGTCGAGGTCATCACCACCAAGGAAGGCGCGCCGAGTCGTGACTGGCTCAACCCGGCGCTCGGCTATCTGGCCACACATCGCGCACGCTCCAAAGTGCGCGCCTGGTTTCGTCAGCGCGATGTCGGCGAGCAGGTCGGCCTGGGCCGCACCCTGCTGGACAAGGAGCTCAAGCGCCTGGGCGTGGTGGACGCGAACCAGGAAAAGCTCGCGCAGCAGCTCAAGTTCGGCAAGGTCGACGAGTTTCTCGCCGCACTCGGCCGCGGCGACGTCGGCCAGCGCGATCTGGTCAATGCGCTGCAGGAATCGGGCAAGGCCGTCACGGCGCTGGTGCCGACCGCCAAGCCGCGTGTGCGGCCCCGCTCCGGCAACCCCATCGTGATTCCGGGTCTGGGCGACGTGCCGCTGACGCTGGCGCGCTGCTGCAAGCCGCAGCCGCCGGACGCGCTTGTCGCCTACACCACGGTGGGCCGCGGACTCACCGTGCACCGCGCCGATTGCGCGAGCCTTCGGCGGGCCAATCCCGCGCGCATGCTGCAGGCCGAATGGGTGCTCGATGACGGCGCCGCGTTCGAGGTGGAGATTCGCCTCAAGGCCTTCGACCGCCAGGGCCTGTTGCGCGATATTTCCGACGTCATCGCCAAGGACAAGCTCGACGTGCTACGGGTCAATACCGAGACCCGCGGCGAGGTTGCGCACATGCAGCTCAGCGTGCGGGTGCGCGAGCTGCAGCAGTTGTCACGGCTGCTGGCGCGTTTGCAGCATGTGCAAAACGTGATTGAAGTGCGGCGTGGGTGAAACCATGCGGCGAGAGGCACGGGATCTGAAGCATGATTGAACCTGAGAAGTTCGAAGTCGATTTGTCGCCCCGAGCGCCGTGGTGGCGCAACTGGAAAGTGATGCTTCCGGTGTGGGGCGCCATCGGCGGACTGGTGTGGCTGGGCCTCTATTTCAACGTCGACCGCAGCGTAATCGCCGGCAGCGTGGTGGCCGTGGGACTGCTCTCCAATGCCTTTGCCTGGCTGCTGGGCTTCATTGCGCTGGTCCCGGTGGTAGGCCCGATCATCGTGAAGGTGCTGTCGATCGGCTTCATCTGGCTGCTCAACGCGGTGGGCTACCTGGTCGCCTACATTGCCATCCGGCGCGGCTATTCGAAAGATGTGCTGACCTACCGCGGCCTCACCATCGCCGTCATCATTGGCATCGTGATCGGATTCGTGCTGGGCAGGCTGCTTTAAACCTAAAAACCGCAGTTGACCGCTTACCAGCGCTGGGAGCACCGCATGGATATTGAGTATCGGAGCCACGTGCGCCTTCACCTGTCTGTTGAAAACGCTACGCACCCGATTGCACGATTTTCGGGTCGCCTGGCCGCGTTGCTCTTCGTTGCAGGGAGCGGCCATGCGCCTTATCGCGCCTCGCCAGACAACCCGAAAACCGCACACTCGGATGCGTCCAACTGCGGTTTTTAGGTTAAACCGCGGCCAGAATCTCGCGCGTCAGCTTCTGCAGCCCGCGGGCCGAGACGTCGTCGATGTAGAAACTCAGATCGGCGGGCGAGGGCGCGTAATTGCGAGCCAGCGACTTGAAATAGGCCGGGTCGTAATGCGTTTCCAATAGCGTGGCCACCAGTTCCGGCCAGGCACGCCGGGTGGCCAGCGCCTGCCATGCGCTGATGGTCTCGCTGCCGCGCAGCGTGGTCAGGTAGCCGAGCTGACGGTTGATCGTGTCCGGGTCGTGCAGGAAGTGCATGTAATCTTCGGTCAGTAACTGCACCCGCGCGGCCAGCGGCACTTCCAGCCGGATGCAGGGGCTGGCGCGCATCGCCGTGATCAGCGCGTCGGGCACGCGCACGGCGCCGATTTTCTTGCTTTCCGATTCGACGAACACCGGTTGCCCGGGGTCAAAACGGTTCAACGCAGCCCAGATCGCGCTCTCGAAGCTTTTTTGCGTAGGCTGTGCCTGGTCAGGCAGAGCACCCAGCAGCGAGCCCCGGTGCGCGGCCAGCACCTCAAGGTCGAGCACCTGGGCGCCGGCGTCGGCCAGCGCCTGCAGCAGGCGGCTCTTGCCGCTGCCGGTGGGCCCGCTCACCACCCGATAGCGGAACAGCGTCGGCAGCCGGTCAAGCTCGGCCACCACATGGCGTCGATACGCCTTGTAGCCGCCGTCGAGCTGCATCGCCGCAAAACCGATTTTCTGCAGGATATGGGTCAGCGATCCGCTGCGGCTGCCGCCGCGCCAGCAATACACCAGCGGGCGATACGACTTCGGCTTGTCGGCAAACCAGGTGTCCAGATGCTGGGCAACGTTGCGCGACACCAGCGCGGCGCCGACTTTTTTCGCCTCGAACGACGACACCTGCTTGTACATTGTGCCGACGCGTGCCCGCTCGGCATCATCCAGAACAGGCAGGTTGATCGCACCGGGAACATGGTCTTCGGCAAACTCGCCGGGGGAGCGGACATCGATGATTGCATCGAATGTAAAGAGGTCTGCGACAGTGGCAGGCAAGCGGGACTCGACTTTCGGAACAGAAACAGGAGGGGTATGCGTGCCACCATTGTGGCATAGGGCGGCCCGACAGCGGTCTTCGCGGGTGTGTGGGGGAATATGGGGGGCAAGCCCCGATACACGGGGAAGATGGCCCGGAAATCAGGGCCGGTTGCCGGGCGCACCCGACGGCTAGATGACCTTCAGCGGGACAGGTCTGCGTTCATCTGCGCGCCGGCTGACCACCTTGCGACGGTCCGCCATGACCTGCGGCGGCAGCGCGGCATCGCGCGGGGCGACGCGGCGGTCGCCCAGTCGGCGCTCCAGCGGAATGAACTCAACTTCGTACACGGGCAGGGCTGACATGAATGCGTCCTCGCTGTCGAGATGTTGACAATTGTAGTCGACAATTCGACGGAAGCACAAGGGCGAATCCGACCGATAAGCGGATTATTTCATCCGTTAGTCGACGCTATGCAACAGGTCAACTCGTGGCGGTGCGTACCATGCGTTGTTTTTCGCGCAGCCATTCGCGGTCTTTCTCCGCGGCGCGTTTGTCGTGCTGTTTCTTGCCCTTGGCGAGGCCGATTTCGAGCTTGATGCGGCCCTTGACGTAGTGCATGTCAAGCGGTACCAGCGTGAATCCTGCGCGCTCGGTCTTGCCGATCAGCTTGTTGATCTCGGCCGCGTGCAACAGCAGTTTGCGGGAACGCGTAGGGTCGGGGTGAATATGGGTGGAGGCGGTCAGCAGCGGGCTGATATGGCAGCCGATCAGATAGACGGCGCCGTTCTTGACGACCACATAGGCCTCTTTCAGCTGCACGCGGCCGGCGCGGATGGCCTTGACTTCCCAGCCTTCGAGCACGAGACCGGCCTCGAATTTTTCTTCGATGAAGTAGTCATGGAAGGCTTTTTTGTTGTCGGCGATGCTCATGATGGACGGGCTTGCGTACAATTCTTGATTTTACAAGGCTTTAGGATTTCATGGCGCGTGTGGAAAAAAGTGTGCTGGTGGCACACTCCCCCGAACGCATGTTCGAGCTGGTCGACCGGGTCGAGGATTACCCGGATTTTCTGCCCTGGTGCGGCGGTACCGACCTGATCGCGCGCGATGAACATCGAACCGTGGCAACGATCCATATCGCCTACATGGGCATACGCCAGCATTTCACCACGGAAAACCTCAAATCGCATCCGCGCGAGATGCGCATCACCCTGCAGGATGGCCCGTTTTCGGAACTGGAGGGCGACTGGTCGTTCATTCCGCTGGGGGACGAGGCCTGCAAGATCGAATTCCGTCTGCACTACGTGTTTTCCAGCCGGGTGCTGGAAACGCTGCTGGCGCCCGTTTTCAGCCACATCACCAACAGCTTCGTCGACGCCTTCGTGCGCCGCGCCGACGCGGTGTACGCCGTATGAGTACTGCGCCGCCCATCACGGTCGAGGTCGTGTATGCCCTGCCTGCCCAGCAGCCGCTATTGCATGTGCAGCTGGCCGCAGGCGCGACGGTGGAGGACGCCATTCGCGCCTCGGGCGTGCTGGATGCCTTTCCGGAAATCGATCTGGCCAAAAACAAGGTCGGGATTTTCAGCAAGCTGGTCAAGCTGGACGAAACCGTGCGCGACCGCGATCGGGTGGAAATCTACCGTCCGCTGATAGCCGATCCCAAGGAAGTGCGCCGCAAGCGTGCGGAGGAGGGCAAGGTCACCCGGAAAGGCGGCGGCGACGCGGTGGCTTGCTGAGCGACGGCCCCCACAAAACAAAAGGCCTCCCGGAGGGCTCCGGGAGGCCTTTGCTGTTGGGTCAGGGGCGGATCAGTCGCCGACCTTCAGCATCGGATAGTCGAGCTGGGCAATGCCCATCTTGGTGTGCTCCTGGACGATCTTCGACTGCTTGATGACCGTGGCGCTGTCACCTTTCTCGGCAGCTTCTTTCGCGGCCTTCAGGGCGGCGTCGGCAGTGGTCCAGAGCGCGAACTTGGCCATGGCATCCTTGTGTGCGGCTTCGGCGGCGGTCAGGGCGGCTTTGGCTTCGGCACTGAGGGCGGGCTTGGCGGGGGTAGCCTGCTGCGTGGCGCAGCCGGACAGCGCGATCAGGGCGGCGGAAGTCAGGGCAAGCAAAACTTTGGACATTGTTTTATCTCCTCGGGTTGTGTGGCATTCAGGGTTCGGGCTGTCGCACCGCGTGCCCTAGCAGGTTGATGCTGATGCAAAGTTAGCCTTATCGGGCAGCGGAGTCAACCGCCTGCCCCGGAATCGTTTTGGTAGATTACAACCAAACCCGGACAGGGCGCTATCGGGTTTGTACGGGGGTAGGACGGACGCGTATAATTCCGCTTTGCTTTAAGGAAAGCCCATGCGTGTTCTGCAAAAAGCGCTGACGTTCGACGACGTTCTGCTCGTTCCCGCCCATTCCGCCATCCTCCCCCGCGAAGTCAGCCTGTCCACGCAATTGACCCGCACGATCACCCTGAATCTGCCGCTGTTGTCCGCCGCCATGGACACGGTGACCGAGGCGCGCCTGGCGATTGCGCTGGCGCAGGAAGGCGGCATCGGCATCGTCCACAAGAACATGAGCGCCGAAATGCAGGCCGCGCAGGTGGCTGCGGTCAAGCGCTTCGAATCGGGCGTGGTCAAGGACCCGATCACCGTCGCGCCGCAGATGACCGTGCGCCAGGTGATGGAAATCACCCGTGCCAAGCGGATTTCCGGCCTGCCGGTAATTGATGGCGGCAAGGTGGTCGGCATCGTCACCAACCGCGATCTGCGCTTCGAAACCCGGCTCGATCAGCCCATTGCCAACATCATGACGCCGAAAGAGCGGCTGGTGACGGTGAAAGAGGGCGCCAACCGCGACGAGGCGATGGCGCTGCTGCACAAGCACCGGCTGGAACGCGTGCTGGTGGTCAACGATGCCTTCGAGTTGTGCGGCCTGATTACCGTCAAGGATATCCAGAAATCGAGCGAACACCCGCTGGCCTGCAAGGACGCGATGGGCCGCCTGCGCGTCGGCGCCGCGGTCGGCACCGGCGAGGGCACCGAAGAGCGTGTGGCCGCGCTGGTCGCCGCCGGCGTCGACGTGATTACCGTGGATACCGCACACGGTCACTCCAAGGGCGTGCTGGACCGCGTCAAGTGGGTGAAGCAGAGCTTTCCCAACGTTCAGGTGATCGGCGGCAACATCGCCACTGCCGCTGCCGCGGCTGCGCTGGTCGAGCACGGCGCCGACGCGGTCAAGGTCGGCATCGGCCCCGGCTCGATCTGCACCACGCGCATGGTCGCGGGGGTGGGCGTGCCGCAGATCACCGCCGTGTCGAATGTGTCGGATGCGCTGGCGGGCAGCGGCGTCGGCGTCATCGCCGACGGCGGCATCCGTTATTCGGGCGATATTTCCAAGGCGCTGGCCGCCGGCGCCCACTGCGTCATGCTCGGCGGCCTGCTGGCCGGTACTGAGGAAGCGCCGGGCGAGATTGAACTGTTTCAGGGCCGTTCCTATAAATCGTATCGCGGCATGGGCTCGCTGGGCGCGATGCAGCAGGGCTCCTCTGATCGTTATTTCCAGGACACCGAAAAAAGCGCCGAGAAGCTGGTGCCCGAAGGCGTCGAAGGCCGGGTGCCCTACAAGGGCAGCGTGCTGGCGGTGATCCACCAGTTGATGGGCGGCTTGCGCTCCAGCATGGGCTACCTGGGCGTCGCCAACATCACCGACATGCATGCCAAGGCGGAATTCGTCGAAATCACCGGCGCCGGAATCCGCGAGTCGCACGTGCACGACGTACAGATTACGAAAGAAGCGCCGAATTATCGCGTTGAATAGGGATTAGGATTTTAGGAATTAGGGGCTAGGAATTAGAGAAAGTCACGCTGCGCGTGGCTTTCTTTTTTAGCCCCTAGCCCCTAGCCCCTAGCCCCTAGCCCCTAGCCCCTAGCCCCTAGCCCCT
>JAKACL010000246.1 GCA_021821425.1 Pseudomonadota bacterium | reverse complement strand
CGATCTCGACCTGGCAGGACTGACCACCTGGTTCGGCGAACGCGGCGAAAAACCGTTTCGCGCCCGGCAGGTGTTCCACTGGCTCCATCAGGCCGGGGTGGCGGACTTTGCGCAGATGACCGATATCGCCAAGAGCCTGCGCGAGAAACTGCAGCAGCAGGCGGTGGTGCAGGCACCGGCAATCAGTTATGCGCACACGTCGACTGACGGCACCCACAAATGGCTGTTCGACGTCGGCGTCGCCAACGGCATCGAGACCGTATTCATTCCCGAAGACGATCGCGGCACCCTGTGCGTGTCGTCGCAGGTGGGCTGCGCGCTCGAATGCACCTTCTGCTCGACCGGACGGCAGGGCTTCAACCGCAACCTGACGGTGGCCGAGATCATCGGCCAGCTGTGGGTGGCGCATCACAGCCTGAAGACCGAGCCCAATCGCACGACTGGAGAAATCTCCGACCGACCGGTGACCAATGTGGTGATGATGGGCATGGGCGAACCGCTGGCAAATTTCGAGAACGTGGCGACCGCGCTCGGCATCATGCTCGACGACCATGCCTATGGCCTGTCGCGACGGCGGGTGACGGTGTCGACTTCCGGCCTGGTGCCGGCGATGGACCGCCTGGCGGAGCGTTGCCCGGTGGCGCTGGCGGTGAGCCTGCACGCCCCGAACGACGCACTGCGCGACCAGATCGTGCCGATCAACAAGAAGTATCCGCTCGCAGAATTGATGGCGGCGTGCCGGCGCTATCTGGTGCATGCGCCGCGCGACTTCATCACCTTCGAATACGTGATGCTGGCAGGCGTGAACGATCAGCCCGAGCATGCGCGCCAGCTGATCGCGCTGACGCGCGACGTGCCGTGCAAGTTCAACCTGATCCCGTTCAATCCGTTCCCGGATTCGGGCTATGAAAAGCCGCGCGGCGAAGCCATGCGGGTATTCCGCGAAATCCTTCAGGACGCGGGCTATGTGGTGACCACGCGCAAGACGCGCGGCGACGACATCGACGCGGCCTGCGGCCAACTGGCCGGCAAGGTGGCCGACAGGAGCGGACGCGTGATGAAAAGAATACACAAGGAGGCGGCGTGAAAAAATGGATCGTGATGGCAGCAGTGCTGCTGGCCGGCTGTGCGGCTCAGCCGACCGGAGAAAGCGGCGTGGCCAATACGCAGGTCGACAGCGAGAGCCGTCAGCGTGCGCGGGCCTTCACCGATCTGGCCGGCGCCTATTTCGTTCGCGCCCAGTACAAAACCGCGCTGGACGAACTGCGCAAGGCGATTGTCGCGGACCCCCGATACGGACCGGCCTACAACATCTATGGCCTGATCTACATGGAACTGGCCGAGGACAAGCTGGCCGAGGAGAATTTCCGCCGTGCGATCGAACTGGATCGCAGCGACTCCGAAGCGCGCAACAATTACGGCTGGTTTCTCTGCACCCGCGGCCGCCATGACGAAGGCCTGGAACAGTTCAGCACCGCCTTGCGCAACCCCTTGTATGCGCAACCCGAGCAGGCCATGGCCAATGCCGGCCTGTGCGCGGAGCGAAAAGGCGATCTGGCGCTGGCCGAAGCCAACCTGATCAAATCGCTCAAGCTGCAGCCGGACAACCCCAACACGGTGATCAAACTGGCAGGCCTGCATTTCCGTCAGGGCAATCTTGTCGAAGCGCAGCGCTTTCTGACCCGCCATGCCGAACTCGCTCCGCCGACTGCAGAAAGCCTGTGGCTGGGTGTGCGGCTGGAGCGCAAGCTGGGCGACCGGGCGCAGGAAGCGGCATACGGCCTGCAATTGCGCAAGCGTTTTCCGGATTCCGAAGAGGAGCGTTTGCTGCGGGCGGGACAGTACGAATGAGCGAGAACGCGCAGCTTTCAATCGGACAGACCCTGCGCGCGGCGCGTGAAGCGCAGGGCATGTCTCGGGATGATGTCGCGGCGCATCTGCGGCTGATGCATCGCCAGATCGAGGCGATGGAATCGGACGATTTTGCAAGCCTCGGACAGTCGGTGTTTGCGCGCGGCTTCGTGCGTAATTATGCGCGCCTGCTTGGCCTGGCGCCAGAGGATCTGCTGGCACGCATGGGGGGCGCGCCGAGCGAAGCAGCGCCGATTACCCAGGCAGAGCCGCCGCTGCCGGCCGCCTGGCTGACCTCACCCTGGCTGATTCTGATGCTGCTGGGCACGCTGATCGTGGTGGCGGTGCCGGTCGCGCTGTACCTGTGGCTGAACAGTGAAGTGGACGACGACGGGTCCAGCCGGCAACCATCGGCCATGCAAAGGGAGTCTGCACCTGCTGTCGCGCCCGTACCGGTTGCCGCGCCCGCGGAGGCGCCCGCGCCGGCCGAGACGTCACCGGTTCCGGCTGAACAGCCAGTTCCAGCGCCCGCGCCGCCGCTCGCTGCACCCACGTTCCAGGACCCCGCCGAAGCGGGCGCGCCCGCAGCGAACGGCAGCGTGCTGCGCTTCGACTTCGGCGACGAGGCCTGGGTCGAGGTCAAGGATGGCAGCGGGCGCATGGTGCACCGTCAGCTCAACCCCGCGGGCAGCCGGGTCGACATCCAGGGCCAGCCGCCGTTCGATCTGGTGGTGGGCAATGCGACGCAGGTGCGCATGCATTACAACGGCCGCCCCATCGATCTGAAGCCCTATATTGCGGTGTCGGTCGCCCGTTTCACGCTCGAAGAATAACCGTCTGGAATCATGATGTCCCCTATCGTTCGTCGTGCAACCCGCCAGGTGCGGATCGGTCAGGTACGGGTCGGCGGCGACGCGCCCGTGGTGGTGCAGTCGATGACCAATACCGATACCGTCGACATCACGGCCACCGTGCGCCAGGTGCAGGCGCTCGCGGAAGCCGGCTCCGAGCTGGTGCGGCTGACCGTCAACACGCTGGAAGCCGCCGCCGCGGTGCCGCGCATCCGCGAGCGCCTCGACGTGCTGGGCTGCCGCGTGCCGTTGATCGGCGACTTCCATTTCAATGGCCACAAGCTGTTGACCCAGGTGCCCGAGTGCGCCCAGGCGCTGGCCAAGCTGAGGATCAACCCCGGCAACATCGGGCGCGGCAACAAGCGCGACGAGCAGTTCGCGACGTTGATCGACGTGGCGTGCCGCTACGACAAGCCGGTGCGCATCGGCGTCAACTGGGGCAGCCTCGACCCGGCGCTGGCGGTGCGCATGATGGATGAGAATGCGCGACTGCCGCAGCCCGAGGACGCCGAGGTGGTGATGCGTCGCGCCATGGTCGCCTCCGCGCTGGAATCCGCGAAGAAGGCCGAGGAACTGGGTCTTGGCGGCGACAGGATCATCCTGTCGTGCAAGATG
>JAKACL010000024.1 GCA_021821425.1 Pseudomonadota bacterium | reverse complement strand
TTGAGGGAGTTGACGTTCCAGGCAGCGATTTTCATGCCCGGGAGTGTAGCGCATACGATTCCGCACGTGCTTTAGCACGTAGTGGATCGGAGTCCTTTAGGACTGCGGCGTGTGCCGAGGTTCGCCGGGCGGGCGCGCCAGCCAGGCCATGATCTTCTCCGCTTGGGCGAGCAGGTTTTCGGTCGCGTCTGGCGACTCCAGTCCCCGATCGGGGCGGAACGCCAGCAGCACGCCGTCGCGCAATTCGACGTAGGTGCCGGGGCAGGCCAGCATGTAGCCGACCAGGCCGGCGTTCAGGCAGGGCTGAACGCGCGCGGCGCTTTCCCCGTAGATGCGATAGCGCTTTGCAAATTCGGCGTCGAGGCCGGTGATTTCCAGTTCGCGGTAATCCGCCACCAGGTAGCGCTCCAGATAGTCCCCCGGCGTGAGCGCGAGGTTGGGCAGCGCGGCGGCGGCCTCATCGCACAGACGCAGGATGGCCAGGGTGTGTCGGTGCTCCACGTAGTACTCCGGCGCCGCGGTATGGCTGTAGTCGAACAGCTTGACGTGATGGTCGCCGTGGGTGCCGGTCATCACATTCCATTCCTGGCGGTTGGCGCCGCGCCTCAGATAGACGAAATCGTGCCGGTTGAGCACGGCGGCGACGGCGGGCGCGAACTTCAGGGCGAGGCGCTGCGCCAGTGCCGCCATGTCCTGTTCTCTCGCGGTGTGGATGGCGGGTTCGTGGACGAAGCGCTGGTCCTGCATGCGGGTGGAGAAGGGATGCGGCGTGAAGGAATGGAAACGCTCGAGGCCGTGGATTTCCAGTGGCCGGTCGCGGTGGACGTGGGCCTCCTGCAATTCGTGCAGGTATTCCAGGGTGGTGCGGTCGATGATGTGGCTGGATTCGTTGAGCGCCAGGCTGACGCCCGCCGTCTCGGGCACGCGCGCGAGTGCGCGGTCGAGCGGCATCAGATTGAATCCGGTGAGCGAACCCAGCGACAGCTGGGTCTGTGGCCGCCCGTTCGCGCTTTCTTCCTTCACCCGGATCACCGGGCTGCAGAACATGCCGCAGACGGCCGAACCGGTGGCGGCGAGGAACTGGCGGAAGGAGATGCGACCCTCCAGCACCATGCGCAGCGATGGCGTCAGCAGGTAGGTGTTCATCAGCAGTTGCGCAGCCACGCCGATGAGAATGCCGACCAGCAGATCGGTCATCAGGATCGCCGCGATGGTGACGACGAAGATCGCCAGCTGATCGAGGCCGATGGCAGCGGTCTTGCTGAAGACCTTGATTTCACAGAGTCGCCAGCCGACGTAGACGATGACGGCGCCGATCGCCGCCAGCGGGATGCGGCCGATGAGATCCACCGCGAAGAACAGAAACACGATCAGGAACACGGCATTGTAGAAGTTCGCCCACAGCGTGCGGCCGCCGGCGTCGATGTTGGCGCGGCTCTTCACGCCGCCGGGGATGATGGTGAGCCCGCCGGCGAGGCTGGAGAGCACGTTGGAAATGCCCATCGCGCGCAGGGTGACGTTCGGACGCGATTTGCGGCGATAGGGGTCGATCTTGTCGACCGCGCTGATGGTGGCGAGCGATTCGATGCTGTCGATGAGGGTGAGTGTGATCACCATCAGCGCCACGCTGCCCCACAGTTCGGGCCGCGCCAGCACGGCGTCGAAAGCGGGCAGCGTGAAACCGCCTTCGAGAATGCTGTCGGGCATACGGATCAGGTGTTGCGGCGCGAGGTCGAACACATAGCCCAGCACCACGCCGATCGCGCACACCGACAGCGCCGGGGGCACACGCCGGAGCCAGGCCTGCCGCGTGCTGCTGAGAAAGAACATCAGGAACAGGCACACGGCGCCGATGAGCAGGATCGAGGGCTCGATGCGCTGAAAGCTCTCGGGCAGCTTGCCGATCGCGACCAGCATGGATTTTTCCGGCGGCGCGAGGTCGCCGACGAGCGCGGGGATCTGCTTGATGATGATCATCAGGCCGATCGCCGCGAGCATCGCCTCGACCACCGTCACCGGCAGAAACATCGCGACCAGCTTGCCGGCGCGTAGCCAGGACAGCAGGATCATCACCACGCCGGTGATGAAGATCGCGACCAGCATCAGCGGATAGCCGGCGGTGAGGTCGCCGTTGCCGAGCAGCAGCATGCCGGCCAGCAGCGCCGGGGCGAGGCCGGCGGCGGGGCCGCTGATGGTGACGTAGGCACCGCCAAGGAAAGGAAAGATCAGACCAGCGATGATCGACGACACCAGCCCCGTGACCGGCGGCGCGCCCGAGGCGACGGCGATGCCAAGCGACAGCGGCAAGGAGACCAGCGCCACCTGCAGCCCGGCGAATACGTCGTAGCGCCAGTACTTTAGCCCGGCGAGGCCATTCTGCGGTTTATCTTCCGGCTTCACTCCAACTCCCCCTTTGTATTCTTGGTTCGTCGGCACCCTGGCTGGCGCGGGCGCACGGGTTGGCGTGTGGCCCGGATGCGTAACCCCATGAATGGAATGGGTAATGCCGGGCACAAGTCCCGGGCAACATAAATGTCTTGGAAGAAGGGGTCAAGACACGAAAGGCCTAGACCCCCGAGACAGCGTGAGGAGATAAGCGTCGCGGGTGGGGCGCGCTCAGGGGGCAGGGGCCGCAGCCGGCGCTGTTGCCGGCGCCGCTGGCTTGCTCCCTGGCAGCGGGGTCTTGGGATAGCCCGCCTTGTCAAGCATGGCTTGCCACTGGCCGGTTTCGAAGCCGTCGATCTTGTCGCTGCCAACCACCAGTACCGGTACGCGCAATTGACCGGTGAGTTTCTGCAGTTCGGCCTGGGCTTCGGGGCTGGCCTGGGGATCCTTGCTGCTGAAGGGGATGCCGCGCTCGGTGAGCAATTGCCGCGCCTGATCGCAGGGTGCGCCGCACGCGCTGGCGTACAGGGTGACCGGATTTCTCTCGCGCGCACTTTTGACCGTGTAGGACTCGCCGACTTCGATGAAGCTGCCCTTGAACGATTTCTGCTGGGAATTGCGGATACTGGGTGGCGGCGGCTGGTCGCTGTAGACCGTACGGCCTTGCGCATCTTTCCATTGATACAACTGGGCTGCGGCCAGCGGCGCGCTTGCCAGGGCCATGCACACTGCCGCCAAGATGAACCCTGTTTTCATGCCGTGCTCCCGAAAGACGTGATCCTGACTCTTAGCGGCCATATCCGCTCCGCACTTTAAGCCATGCCGTTGTGCCGCAGCAGCGCGTCCAGCGTCGGTTCGCGGCCGCGGAAGGCCTTGAACGACTCGAGCGCCGGCCGGGCGCCGCCCTGGGCGAGGATTTCGCTCCAGAAGCGGTGGCCGACCTCGGGGTTCAGCACGCCGCCGTAGCCTTCCGCTTCGTCCTCGAACAGGGCGTAGGCGTCGGCGGAGAGCACTTCCGCCCACTTGTAGCTGTAGTAGCCGGCCGCGTAGCCGCCGGCGAAGATGTGCGAAAAGTTGTTGGGGAAGCGGTTCCAGGCAGGAGGGATGATGACCGCGACGTTCCTGCGGATCTCGTCGATCAGGTCCTGTGCGCTGCGGGGGCCACTGGGGTCGAAGTCGTCGTGCAGGTGCATGTCGAAGCTGGCGAATTCGATCTGGCGCAGCGTCTGCAGGCCGGACTGGAAGTTCTTCGCCGCCAGCATCCTGTCGAACAGCGCGCGCGGCAGCGGCGCGCCGGTCTCCACGTGTGCGGTCATATGCTTCAGCACGTCCCATTCCCAGCAGAAGTTTTCCATGAACTGGCTCGGCAGCTCGACCGCATCCCACTCGACGCCGTTGATGCCTGAGACGCCGAGCTCCTCGATCTGCGTCAGCAGGTGGTGCAGGCCGTGGCCGGCCTCGTGGAACAGCGTGATGACTTCGTCGTGGGTAAAGAGCGCAGGCTTGCCGCCGACCGGCCCGGAGAAATTGCAGTTGAGATACGCCACCGGGGTCTGGATGCCGTTGTCCGTCTTGCGGCGGGTGATGACGTCGTCCATCCACGCCCCGCCGCGTTTGGATGCGCGCGCGTAGAGGTCGAGGTAGAACTGGCCGACGCGCTGGCCGGTGTGGTCGGTCAGCGTGTAAAACTTGACGTCCGGGTGCCACACCGGCGCCTGGTCTTCGCGCACGTGCAGGCCATAGAGCGTCTCGACCAGCTTGAACAGACCGGCCAGCACGCGCGGCTCGGGGAAGTACTGCTTCACTTCCTGGTCGGAGAAACTGTAGCGGGCGACGCTCAGTTTTTCCGAAACGTAGGTCGTGTCCCAAGCCTGCACTTCATCCATGCCCAGTTCGTCGCGGGCAAAGGCCTTGAGTTCGGCGTAGTCCTTTTCCGCGTAGGGGCGCGCGCGGGCACCGAGCTCATCAAGGAACTTCAGCACTTCGGCCGGCGTGTCGGCCATCTTGGCCGCCAGCGAGACTTCGGCGTAGCTTCTGAACCCCAGCAATTCGGCGGCCTCGCGCCGCAGCCGGAGGATGCTGCCGATCAGCGGCGTGTTGTCGAGCTCGGGCTTTCCGAATTCCGACGCGCGGGTGACATAGGCGCGGTAGATCTGCTCGCGCAGATCGCGGTTGTCGGCGTACTGCATCACCGGCAGGTAGGACGGCATGTGCAGTGTGATCTTGAAGCCGGTCTTGCCGTCGGCTTCGGCAGCGGCCTTCATCATCGCCTGCACGTCGTCGGGCACACCGGCGAGTTCGCTGGGGTCGTCGATATAGAGCGCGAAGGCATTGGTGGCGTCGAGCAGGTTCTCCTCGAACTTGGCCGACAGCTGCGCCAGTTCCTCCTGCACCTGCATGAAGCGGGCCTTCTTGTCGGCTGGCAGTTCGGCGCCGCCCAGACGGAAGTCGCGCAGTTCGTTCTCGACGATTTTCTTGCGCGGGGCGGACAGCGCGGCGTAATCGGGGCGCGCCTGCAGCGCCTTGTACTTGGCGAACAGCGCCTCGTTCTGTCCCAGTTCGGCATAAAAGACGGTGATTTTCGGCAGGTTTTCGTTGTAGACCTCGCGCAGTTCGGGCGAATCCATCACCGAGTGCAGGTGCGACACCTGGCCCCAGGCGCGGCCCAGCTTTTCGTTGGCGTCGTCGAGCGGGGCGACGAAGGCGTCCCATTCGGCCGGGGTATCGGCGGATTCGGCGCGTGCCACGGCCGCGCGGGCATCGGCCAGCAGCCGGTCGATCGCGGGCGTGACGAATTCGGGCTTGAATTCGGCAAAGCGGGGCAGTCCGGAAAAGTCGAGCAGCGGGTTGGTGTCGATCGGGCTAGGCATGGCAGCTCTTTCAAAAGAAGACGCAGAAACGGGGGAGGAATGGCAGTCGCGCACAGCGATTATAATTTGGGCCCAGCCCTGCTGTGTTTCAACCCCTCGACAACCATGGCTTTAGCGTCCATCACCCCGTACCGGGGAATCCATCCGCAATGCGCTGCCGGCGCCTGGGTGCACCCGCGCGCGACGGTGATCGGCGAAGTCAGCCTTGGCGCCGACGCGTCGGTGTGGCCGGGCGCGGTGATCCGCGGCGACGTCAATTCGATCGCGATTGGCGAGGCGACCAACATCCAGGACAACAGCGTGCTGCACGTGTCGCACAAGACGCCGGCCCATCCCAGGGGCGGGCCGCTGGTCATCGGCGCGCGCGTCACCGTCGGGCACGCGGTGGTCCTGCACGCCTGCACCGTCGAGGACGAATGCCTGATCGGCATGGGCAGCATCATCCTCGATGGCGCAGTGGTGCAGCAGCACGTGCTGCTCGGCGCCGGCTCGTTGGTGCCGGAAGGCCGTGTGCTCGAATCCGGTCACCTGTATCTGGGGCGCCCGGCCAAGCCGGTTCGCGCGCTGACCGCGGAGGAAATCGCCTACTTCGCCTATTCCGCCGAGCACTATGTGCGCCTGGCCCGGTCATACTAGCCCCTAGCCCCTAGCCCCTAGCCCCTGCTCATGAAACTCGCCAAACCCCTGCTGATTGCCGTTGCCGCGCTCGCCATCGTCGGCGCGCTGGCCTATGCCCTGATGGACAAGCCCGGCGCGCCGCCGTCCACCTTCACCACGCTGGAGGGCAAGACGCTGACCCTGGACGCATTGCGCGGCAAGGTCGTGCTGGTCAATTTCTGGGCCACTTCCTGCCCCGGCTGCGTCAAGGAAATGCCCGACATGGTCGAGGTCTATCGCGAATACAAGGACCGCGGCTTCGAAATCATCGCGGTGGCGATGAGCTACGACCCGCCCAGCTATGTGCAAAGCTTCGTGCAGACGCGGCAGCTGCCGTTCCCGGTCGCGCTCGACGTCAGCGGCGAGCACGCGCGCGCTTTCGGCGACGTGCAGCTGACGCCCACCACCTTCATCATCGGCAAGGACGGCCGCATCCTCGAGCAGAAGCTGGGCGAACTCGACTTCGTCCGGCTGCGCGCGCTGCTCGACAAGGAGCTGACGTGATCCGTCTGCTGCTGGCTGCCGGGCTGAGCCTGAGCCTGGTCGCGTGTGCAGTGCCGGGAAGCGATCCGTCCACGCCGGTGCGGAAACCCGGCTCCGGCAAGGTGGTGTTGCCGGAAGCCCCGCCCCCGCCGACGGTCGCGGAGGATGCGCTGATGTGCACGATGGATGCCAAAATGTGTCCGGATGGCAGTTATGTCAGCCGCAACCCGAACAACGGCTGTGCGTTCGACCCCTGCCCGGGCGCAGCCACCCCCTGATTTTGCTGGATTCCTGGTGAGCTTTTTATGGCGCAATACGTGTACTCCCTCAACCGCGTCGGCAAGATCGTGCCGCCCAAGCGGCAAATCCTCAAAGACATCTCGCTGTCGTTTTTTCCCGGCGCCAAGATCGGCCTCCTGGGCCTCAACGGGTCCGGCAAGTCTTCGCTGATCCGGATCATGGCCGGTGTCGACAAGGACATCGAGGGCGAAGCCATCCCGATGCCGGGCATCCGCATCGGCTACCTGCCGCAGGAGCCGCAGCTCGACCCCGCGCACACCGTGCGCCAGGCGGTTGAGGCGGGGCTGGGCGAGATCGTCGCGGCGAAGGCGAGACTCGACGAAATCTACGCCGCCTATGCCGAGCCCGATGCCGATTTCGACAAGCTGGCCGAAGAGCAGGCGAAATGCGAGGCCATTCTCGCCACTGCCGGTGCCGACCTCGACACGCAGATGGAAATCGCCGCCGATGCGCTGCGGCTGCCGCCGTGGGAGGCGGTAATCGGCACCCTGTCGGGCGGCGAAAAGCGCCGCGTCGCGCTGTGCCAACTGCTGCTGTCGAGCCCCGACATGCTGCTGCTGGACGAGCCGACCAACCACCTCGACGCCGAGTCGGTCGACTGGCTGGAGCAGTTTCTGGTGCGCTATCCGGGAACGGTTGTCGCGGTGACGCACGACCGCTACTTCCTCGACAACGCCGCCGAGTGGATTCTGGAACTCGACCGCGGCCACGGCATTCCGTGGAAAGGCAACTACACCAGCTGGCTCGAGCAGAAGGAAGCGCGGCTGGAAACCGAATCCAAGCAGGAACTCGGCCGCATCAAGACGATGAAGCAGGAGCTCGAATGGGTGCGGCAGAATCCCAAGGCGCGCCAGGCCAAGTCGAAAGCGCGTCTGGCCCGCTTCGAGGAACTGAACTCGGTCGAATACCAGAAGCGCAACGAGACGCAGGAAATCTTCATCCCGGTGGGCGAGCGGCTCGGCGACAAGGTGATCGACTTTCACCACGTGAGCAAGTCCTTCGGCGACCGCCTGCTGATCGACGACCTCAGCTTTTCCGTGCCGCCCGGCGCCATCGTCGGCATCATCGGCCCCAACGGCGCCGGCAAGTCGACCTTGTTCAGGATGATCACCGGCCAGGAAAAACCCGATTCCGGCGAAGTCGAAATCGGCCAGACCGTCAAGCTTGCTTACGTCGACCAGAGCCGCGATGCGCTCTCCGCCGACAAGACCGTGTTCGACGAGGTCGCCGAAGGCCGCGACATCCTCACCGTCGGCCGCTACGAGACGCCGTCGCGCGCATATCTGGGCCGCTTCAACTTCAAGGGCGGCGACCAGCAGAAGCGGGTCGGCAATCTGTCGGGCGGCGAACGCGGGCGGCTGCACATGGCGAAGACGCTGATCGCCGGCGGCAACGTGCTGCTGCTCGACGAACCCTCGAACGACCTCGACGTCGAAACCCTGCGCGCACTGGAGGACGCGCTGCTCGAATTCGCCGGCTGCGTGCTGGTGATTTCGCACGATCGCTGGTTCCTCGACCGCATCGCCACCCACATCCTCGCCTTCGAAGGCGACTCGCAGGTGACGTTCTTTCCCGGCAACTACCAGGAATACGAGGCGGACAAGAAAAAACGCCTGGGCGAGGAAGGCGCGAAGCCCCGGCGCATACGCTACAAGCCGATCACCCGCTGACCACCGCGTGAAACCCCAACGTCCCCTGGCCACCCTGCGCGAGCTGCCACTGCTGGAGGGCGTGCTGGCGACCTGCCTGGTGTGGGGGTTGCTGTACAGCTTTGTCTGGCTGGAGCATGACCGGCGGCTGCAGGCGGAGCGCGCGGTGCTGCAGGCCGAGGCGGGCACGGTGCGGGCGCGGCTGGAGTCGGAACTCAACGCCACCTTGTCGCTGAGCCTCGGCCTGTCGACTTTCGTGCTGGCCAAGCCCGATTTCTCGGAGGATGACCTGAAGCAGGTGGCGGCTTCGCTGATTCGCCTGCAGCCGGCCATTCGCAGCGTGGCGCTGGCGCCCGGCAACGTGATCCGCCTGATCTATCCGCGCGAAGGCAACGAGAAGGCGCTCGGCCTGCGCTATCTGGATACGCCCGGGCAGCGCGATGCCGTGCTGCGCCTGATGCGCGAGCAACGCCCGGTGACCGCGGGGCCGATCGAGCTGGCGCAGGGCGGCATCGGCATCATCAACCGCATCCCCATCCTGCTGACCCGGCCGGACGGTTCGCCGCAGTACTGGGGGCTGGCCGCGGTGGCGATCGACCCGATACCCATTTTCGAACGCGCCGGCATCGGCGAAGGCGTAGAAAACGGCGTGCGTTACGCCCTGCGCGGACGCGACGGACTGGGCGAGCAGGGCGCGGTCTTTCTCGGCGATGCGGCCTTGTTCCGCGATCCCGATGCGCTGCGGATGGACGTGGTGATCCCCGGGGGGCGCTGGCAGCTGGCGGCCCTGACGGCGATGCCGGTGGTGCGTCATGGCGCCTGGGTCCAGGTGCTGCTGGCCGTTCTGGCGGGGTTGGCGGGCGCGCTGGTGACCTATACGGTGTCGGTGCACCGGCGCATCCGCAGCATGGCCCTGCACGACAACCTGACCGGACTGGCCAACCGCTACCAGTTCACCCTGCGCGGCCAGGACCTGTTCGCGCTGGCGCGGCGTACCGGCTGCCATCTCAGCCTGCTCAACATCGACATCGACGACTTCAAGTCGATCAACGACACCTACGGCCATGCCGCCGGCGACGCGGTGCTGGTCTATGTCGCCAACTCGCTGCGCGCCTGCTGCCGCGAATCCGATCTGCTGGCGCGGGTAGGCGGCGACGAATTCGTGGTGCTGCTGCCGGACACGCCGGCGGGGCCCTCGCTCGACGCGCTGTTGAGCCGCCTGCGCGCCGCAATCGATGTCGCCCTACCCGGCTCCGACGACGCCATCCGACTGAGCATCAGCATCGGCGTGGCGACGTGCAGCAGCAGCACGCCGTCGCTGGATACCCTGATGCAGAAGGCGGACGAGGCGATGTATCGTGCCAAGGAAGACCGTTCCGCCCAACCCGGCTGAAACCGGCCTGCGATTTTTCCTGGAGTCCGCACATGATTCTCGACACCCTGGCCCGGGCCGACCGTTATTCGAATCTGCACCCGCTGTTTGCGCGGGCCTTCGACTTTCTGCGCAGCACGGACCTCGATGCGCTGGCGCCCGGCCGGCATGCCATCGCGGGCGAGCAGCTGTTCGCCATCGTCGAGGACTGCGCCGGCCGCACGCGGGCGGAGGCACAGCTGGAAAGCCATCGGCGCTATATCGATATCCAGCTGGTGCTCGCAGGGGTCGACGAAATGGGCTGGAAGCCGCTGGCCGACTGCCTGGCGCCGGCGACGGAATACGATCCCGCGCGCGACATCGGCTTTTTCAACGACGCGCCGGCAAGCTGGGTTGCCACGCCGCCGGGATCGTTCTGCGTGTTTTTTCCCGACGATGCGCACGCGCCGCTGGTCAGCGCCGGCAGAATCCGCAAGGTGGTGTTGAAGATCGAACTCGCTTGTGGCGTGCAAGAATAAGCCCGCATGGTCGATTAATCGCCTAACCGTCGGTCCCGAATCCAGACATGCGATATGCGCTGCTGTTTTTAGTGAGCTGGTGTTGTGCACCTGCGCAGGCAGCCGTGCCGACGCCGGTGTTCGTCCTGCATGCCTATAGCCAGGAATATCCGTGGACGCGCGGCCAGCATCAGGGTTTCGTTGCGGCACTGAACGCGGACCCGTCGCGGGCGTACGACCTCAGCGTCGAGTATCTCGACAGCAAGCGCGCCGGTTACAGCGCCGCCCATGCCGAGCTGATCGGCGATCATCTGCGGCAGAAGTATCGCGGCTACCGGCCCGCGGCGATCTATGTCACCGATGACAATGGTCTGTCTTTTGCGCGGTCCCATCTGTCGGCGGTGTTCCCCGGGGTGCCGGTATTCTTTTCCGGCGTCAACAACCCCGACGTGCGCACGCAAATCGACCCGGCGCGTATCACCGGCGTGTTCGAGAAAAAGGACATCGTTCCCAACCTCGACCTGATGCGCGGGATCGACCCCGACATCCGCGAGATCGTCATCGTCGGCGACGCGAGCGAAACCTTTCTCGCCATCGAAAGCGAGATCACGCAGGCCTTGCGGAAGCATCCCGGCATCCAGGCGACCTTCATTTCCGCACGCCGCATCGACGATCTGGTCGAACGCCTGCGCGCCCGCCAGGAACGCTTCGTGTTCCTGAGCACGCTTGGAAACATGGCCGATCGCGACGGCCGCACGCTCACGCTGCCCGAGACCGTGAAAGCCATCGTGGGCAGCGGCGACTTCGTCGTGTTCAGCATGGAGGATGCCTACCTCTATCCGGGCGTGCTTGGCGGCTACGTCACCAGCGGGCCGCGCCAGGGGCAGGCCGCCGCGCAGTTGCTGATCCGGCATCTGGACGGCACGCCGCTCAGCGCGCTGCCGCCGAACGAGAACAGCCCCAACGCGTACATCGTGGATGCAACGGAGCTGCAGCGCGCAGGACTCAACCTGCCCCGCGACATTGCGCGCCATGTCCGGCTCATCAACAGCCCACCCACGTTCTATGAGGCCAATCGTCCGACCATCGTCGGCATGCTGTATGGCCTGGCAGGGCTGCTATTCCTCAGCCTGGCCCTGTCGCTGCTGCTGTTCGTCAGAAAGAATCGACAGATCGCCCGCGCCTCGAAGCAGGTGGGCGATATCAGGGACAGCCTCGACCGCGCGCAGCGCATCGCCCAGATGGGCAACTGGGACTGGCTGATCCCGCAGAACCGGCTGTTCTGGTCGGAGGGCATCTATCGCCTGTTCGGTGTCGATGCGTCTGAATTCGAAGCCAGCTACCCGGCTTTTCTCGCACGCGTGCATCCGGACGACCGGGCGACCGTCGAGGCGGCCGTTCGCCGCGCGCTGGAAACTGGCCAGTCGTACGCGATCGACCACCGCATCGTGCGTCCCGACGGCCGCATTCGCATCGTGCACGAAAGCGCGGAAGTGCAGATGGAGGGCGACACCCCCATCCGCATGATCGGCACGGTCCAGGACGTCACCGCCTGGAAGCAGGCGGAGCAGGCCTTGCGCGAAAAGGATGCGCATCTGGAGTACATCGCCTACCACGACGCCCTGACCGGCCTGCCGAACCGGGTCCTGCTGATGGACCGGCTGCGCCATGCCGCCAGCCGCGCCGACCGTGCAGGCACGCGCATGGCGGTGCTGTTCATCGACCTGGACCGTTTCAAGACGATCAACGACAGCCTCGGCCATGCCATCGGCGACGCCGTGCTGCAGGCGGTGGCGGGCCGCCTGAAGGCCCTGGTGCGCGACGAGGACACGCTGTCGCGCCTGGGCGGCGACGAGTTCGTTGTGCTGCTCGAAAGCGTACGCGACAGCGAAGCGGCCGCGATGGTGGCGGAAAAAATCATCCATACGCTGGAAAAGATGCTGCACATCGGCAACTATCCGCTGCACGTTTCCGCCAGCGTCGGCATCAGCGTCTATCCCGAGGACGGGCGCGACGCCGAGACGCTGCTGAAACATGCCGATGCCGCCATGTACAAGTCGAAGGAGCGCGGCCGCAACGCCTTCCATTTTTACGAGCAGGGCATTACCGAACGCGCGATGCGGCGCATCCAGCTGGAAACGCGGCTGCGCAGCGCGTTCGACCGGCGCGCGCTGACGCTGCACTACCAGCCGCTGGTGCGCCTCG
Organism: Pseudomonadota bacterium; assembly: GCA_021821425.1. Next base: position 4,103 of record JAKACL010000024.1, on the reverse strand, counting down.
ACAGCCGGCGCATCTGCGGTGCCGAGGCCCTGCTGCGCTGGATCGACCCGGAAGAAGGCGCAATCCCGCCCGACCATTTCATCCCGCTGGCCGAGGACACCGGCCTGATCGTTCCGCTGGGCGAATGGGTCATCCGCGAGGCCTGCCTCGCGCTGAAGCGCTGGGAGCGCGGGGGAATCTCCCTTGAAGACTTTGCGCTGCACATCAACCTGTCCGGCAAGCAGCTGCTGCAGAAGGACCTGCCGCAACGGCTGGCGGCCATGTTTGCCGAAATCGGCGTGGCGCCCGCGCACATCGTGCTGGAACTGACCGAAAGCAGCATCATGGAGAGCGAGGCCATCGGCCTGGAGATCATGACGGCGCTGCGCCAGTTGGGCCTCAGCATCGCCATCGACGATTTCGGCACCGGCCACTCCTCGCTCAGCCGCCTCAAGCTGCTGCCGATCAGCGAACTCAAGATCGACCGCAGCTTCATCCGCGACATCGCCGCCGACGCAGACGATGCCGCCATCGTCCAGGCCATCCTGTCGCTGTCGGCCAACCTGGGGTTGCAGGTAATCGCCGAAGGCGTCGAACACGCGGAGCAGGAGGCTTTCCTGACGCAGCATGGCTGCCTGCGGGCCCAGGGTTATTACTACGCCCGGCCGATGCCCGAGCCTGAGCTGGTGGCGCTGCTGGCCGGCGCGCAGCCTTTTCCCGGGGCCATCAGTGCGGTCTAGACTGCATTCAGTAGTGCGGGGGGATCTCGTCGCGCGGTCCGCGAGCCGTGTCCGGCGCTGCGTCCCGGATCTGCTGGTGCAGCAGTCGCAGTTGTTGCTGCAATGAATCGATCTGGCCCTGCTGGCGGGCCACGGTCTGGTTGAGCGTGTCGAGCAGGTCTTCGGCGAAGGCGAGCTTGGTTTCGAGTTCGACGAGGCGGGATGCGGTCATGGCTGTGTGGCCCGGGGAAGCAGGGGGACGACGAGTTTTTCCAGCCGGGGATAATGCACCTGTCCGGCGATCTTGTGGCGAATCTGTCCATCGGTATCGACGATAAACGAGGTCGGCACGCTGGCCACGTTGCCGAAGGCGGCGGCCACCGAGGCATTGGTCGGCGCGGCCATGAAGGCGTAGTCCTTGTCCTGCATCCAGTCGGCGATTTGTTCCGGCGTATCGTCGATGCTGATCGAGATGACCTCGAAACCCCGCTCGCGATGGTCTTTCCAGAAGCGGTCGATCACCGGCTTCTCCTTGCGGCAGTAAGGGCACCAGGTCGCCCAGAAGTTGACCAGCACGACGCGGCCCTTGAGCGTGTCGCTGCTCAGCGTGCGGCCGTCGGGCAGGGTCACGGCCCAGGGCGGGGCGGGGCGATTCTCCTCGCTGACCTCGGCCGGCGGGCGAAACCACAGGTAGGCGACCAAACCCAGTAAAATCAGGGTCAGCGGACTGGGCGTCCATTTCTTCAGGGTCTGTTTATCCATGCTGTGGCTGAAAGCGTTTCATATCGTGATGGTGGTCAGCTGGTTTGCCGGCCTGTTCTACCTGCCGCGCCTGTTCGTCAACCTGGCGATGGAAAGCAACGATGCAGCGTACGACCGCCTGCTGCTGATGGCGCGCAAATTGTATCGGTTCGTCTCGCCGATCATGTGGCTGACGCTGATCACGGGCTTCTGGCTGTGGTTCGCCTATTTCCCGATCAACATGAACTGGATGTGGGCAAAGCTGGTTCTGGTCGCCGGACTGGTCGGTTATCACCATGTCTGCAAACGCCTGCTGCGCCAGTTCGAAGCCAGACAGAACGCCAGGTCGCATGTTTGGTTCCGCTGGTTCAATGAAATACCGGTGATCGTGCTGCTGCTCGTGGTGCTGCTGGTGGTGTTGAAACCGTTTTAGGACTGTCATTGCGAACGAAGCGAATCCAGTCGGACCCTCCAATCGAGCGGCAAGCTGGATTGCGTTCTCGTTTCGTTCCTCGCAACGACAGCTTGAGTCTGTACGCTATTTTTCGATCTTCCCCGGAAAGCCCCGTTTGAAATCCCAGTCCCGCAGTTCCCCGCCCCGTCGCAGCAAAACGCCGCATCCGGTCCGCCCCGAGCGCGAGGCGCTGCCGCCGGCCAGCCATTTTGCCACCTGCCCGCGCGGGCTGGAGGCGCTGCTCGAAATCGAGCTTGCGGCCGCCGGCGCGCAGGTGGTGCGCCAGGTGCCGGCCGGCGTGCTGTTCATGGCCGATACGGCCGCCGAGATGCGCGCCAACCTCAGCTCGCGCATCGCCACCCGCATCCTGCGCAAGGTCGGCTACACGCGCTACCGCAAGGAAGAGCACATCTACCGCGCCGCGCTCGACCTGCCGTGGCCGGAGTGGTTCGACGTGACGAAGACCATCGCGGTCAAGGTCGGCGCCCAGAACGCGCCGCTGAAAAGCCTTAACTTCATCACGCTGAAAATCAAGGACGCGATCTGCGACCGCTTCCGCGAGGAAACGCGCGAGCGGCCCAGCGTCGACACCGAGGCGCCCGACGTGCCGGTGTACGCGTTCTTCACTCCCGATGCGGTGACCTTCTACCTCGACACCAGCGGGGAGCCCCTGTTCAAGCGCGGCTTCAAGCGCGAGGCAAGCGCGGCATCGCTGAAGGAAAACCTCGCCGCCGGCCTCTTGATGCTGTCCGGCTGGGAGCCCGGCACGCCGCTTCTGGACCCGATGTGCGGCGCCGGCACGATCCTGCTCGAGGCGGCGGACATGACCTTGAACCGGGCGCCGGGGCGGGGGCGGCATTTTGCGTTCGAGCACTACCGGGATTTCGACGCGGCCTTGTGGACACGCATCAAGATGGAGGCGCAGGCGCGGGAAAAGCCGCTCCCGGCCCAACTGCCGATTTTCGGCGCCGACCAGGACCGCTGGGTGCTCGACAAGGCGCGCAATAACCTCGACGCCGCCGGCTATGGCGACGCCGTCGAACTCAAAGTCTCCGATGTGCTTGACCTCAAGGCGCCGACGCCGGCCGGTGTCATCGTCACCAACCCGCCCTACGGCGAACGGCTGGGCGAGGCCGAAGATCTGGCCGCGTGGTATCCGCTGCTGGGCGACTGGCTGAAAAAGCATTTCGCCGGATGGGAGGCGTGGATCATCTCCGGCGATCCGCTGTTGCCGAAGCTGCTCGGGCTCAAGGCCAGCCGCCGCATTCCGCTGTTCAACGGCCCGATCGAAACCCGCTTCCTGCAGTACAAGCTGATCGCAGGCTCGATGCGGACGAAAAAGCCGACCGACGCCGAAGCTTGAGCGAAATGATGACCGCAGCCCTCCGCCTGAGCGGAACCCTTGACGATGGCGCCGAGGTCTACCGGAGTTATTACCTGGTGGCCGATTTTGCTGCGTCGGGCAGCGGCAAGGCCTCGATCATTCCGATGTCGCTGGGCGCGCCGATGCCGGACGATGCGCATCTGACGGTGAAGCATGGCGGCGAGGAAGCCGCGCTCAAGGCTGCGGCCGAGGCGATCAAGGCGTTGCCGGGCAACCGCGGACTGAACGTGAAGGCCGTGATCAATCCGGAATGAAACCAGCCGTCTGATTCGCCCATCCGATAAAAAAACAGGGTGCGAGGCCCCCCCGTTTTTTTATCAGATGAAAGTGCTCAGACGATGTCGAGGTGATCGAGCCCCGCCATCATGTCGCGCCCCTTGGCTTCCTGGCCGTGCAGCTTGATCTTCAGGCGCAGGTCGTTGAGGCTGTCGGCATTGCGAAGCGCATCCTCGTAGGTGACGAGGCCCGCTTCGTAAAGGTCGAACAGCGCCTGGTCGAAGGTCTGCATGCCGAGTTCGCGCGACTTCGACATCAGCTCCTTGATTTCGTGAACATGGCCCTTGAAGATCAGATCGGCGATCAGCGGCGAGTTGAGCAGGATTTCGACCGCGGCGACGCGGCCGGTGCTGCCCTTGCGCGGAATCAGGCGCTGCGAGATGAAGGCCTTGAGGTTGAGCGACAGGTCCATCAGCAACTGGTCGCGCTTTTCCTCGGGGAAGAAGTTGATGATGCGGTCGAGGGCCTGGTTGGCGCTGTTGGCGTGCAGCGTCGACAGGCACAGGTGGCCGGTTTCGGCAAACGCGATCGCGTATTCCATGGTGTCGCG
>JAKACL010000023.1 GCA_021821425.1 Pseudomonadota bacterium | reverse complement strand
CCGGCATCGTGATCGGCAGCGTGTTCACCGCGCCGCTCGGCGCACGCACCGCGCACCGCCTGCCGGTGCGGCCGCTGAAGCGCATTTTTGCGCTGTTGCTGGTGACGCTGGCGCTGCGCATGGTATGGACGTTCCAGAACTGAGCTTCAAAGTCTATATGTGGCGAGCGTAAGGCATATACCTCACTAGATGTGGGGGGTATGTGACGGTAATGATTGTGAGCTTGAGCCGCCGGGCGGTGCGCGTTAGTCTTTCGACACATGCTGAAAATTCGTCGCATGGCTGATCAACAACTCCGTGGAGAATCACATGGCGCACCTACAGGCAGTTCGGACTTCGCTGCAACCGCAGCACAACACATTCACCCAATTGACCACATATTTCGATCCGCACAACCAGATTTCCTGGGGCTACATGCACGCGGAGCCGCGCCCTTGTTTCACACCGACCTTGCTGCAGGAGTTGCTGGCGTGGTGCCATGGCATTGCAGGACAGATCGATGATCCTGATCAGCCGGATGTGCGTTACATGGTGACGGCATCGTCCCATCCGGGCGTGTTCAATTACGGCGGTGACCTCAACCGCTTTGCCGAGCTGATCGTGTCGGGCGAGCGCGACCGTCTCGCGCAATACGCCCAGGCGTGCATCGAGCCCTTGCATCTGTATGCCGTGCATCTGAATCGTCCCGGCTTGAAGTCCATTTCTCTGGTGCAGGGCGATGCGCTGGGCGGCGGATTCGAATGTGCGTTGTCCGGCAATGTGCTGATTGCCGAGCGGGGTTGCAAGCTTGGATTTCCTGAAATCCTGTTCAACCTGTTTCCGGGCATGGGCGCATTGAGCCTGCTGGGACGTCGGGTGGGTTATCAGAAGGCAGAGCAAATCATTCTAAGCGGGCGCCTCTATCTTGCCGAGGAGTTGCACGAAATGGGTGTGGTGGATGTGCTTGCCGAGCCGGGCGAAGGCGAGTGGGCGGTACACGATTACATTCGGCGGGAAACCCGTTCGCGGAATGGCGCATTGGCCCTGCGCAGCGCACGCGACGAAATCCAGCCTATTTCGTATGGGGAGTTGATGCGCATTGCCGATATCTGGGTCGATGCAGCCCTGCGTCTGGAAGCGAAGGACATTCGCATGATGGAGCGTCTGGTAAGCCGCCAGACGGGCAAGGCGGAAGCTGTACCGACTGCCACGCCGGCCGGCGCGTCACAGCTGTTCGGCGCTTAACTTGCTGGCCTGGTAGGCGACCAGGGCGGCCTGCGTGGCCGTCAGAGCCGTCTGCACCGCGTGCAGGCGGTCGTGGGCCAGCTGGCTGGTGAACTCGAACGGCTTGACACGCTCGGCATCGGCGCATTGCTGCGCCAATTGATGTGCGCCGATGTCGCGGGCGCCGCCTTTCAGCATGTGGAGTTGATCGTTCCACAGACCGTAATCCTGGGTGGCCAGTGCGCGTTCGATGTCCTGCACTGCACGCCGGCTATCTTCCTCGAAACTCGCCAACAGGTCTTCCACGAGTGAGCTCCCACCCATCAGCGCCAACTCGTCGAGAACCGACTCGTCCAGTCCGTCGGCATGACGGACCTCGCGCGCGGCAGCGATGCCTGTATGGGTTTGTTGTCCGGCGAGACGCCCGATCAGATCTGCAAGTGCGCGGCCGTTGACGGGCTTGGTGAGGAAGGCATCCACGCCGGCCGCCTCGCATGTCGCCTGCGCTTCGGTACGTGCGTCGGCAGTCAGCATGATGATGGGCAAGCGTCCCTTTTCCATAAAGCGCCAGCGCTTGACCACTTCCGGCCCCGACAGCTGCGGCATATGCATATCGACGATGGCGAGCTGATAGGCGGGGTCGCCGGCTTCGAGCATGGCCAGTGCCTCCTCGCCATCGCGCGCGAGATGAACAGTATGGCCGGTGTGTTCAAGCAAGCCACGTATGACGCGTTGGTTAACGGGGTTGTCTTCCGCCACCAGGATGCGCAGTCCGGATCCACCTTGCGTTTGCAGGTGCTGGGCCATAGACACCACATTGGGTGGCATCTCGTGGCTGACCGCAGCGTGGATGGCGTTGAACAGCAGCGTAGCGTTGACGGGCGTACGCAGCACCGCGGCATAGCCTTCCCGTTCAAGTGCCTGATCACGCAACGGTGTGCCGGCGTCGGATTCGATCAGGATGAGGGGCAGCGTAGCAAGGCCGGGATCGTCACGCAGCCGGTGCAACAATGCGACCGGATCGTCCGACAGCGCGCTCCGTTCCACCACGACCGCGCCCAGTGGTGTGCCGCCCGACAGGTCGGTCGACAACTCGGCAGCTAGCCTGACGGTGTTGCCCACCAGCATGGACTCGGCGCCCCAGCCGTGGATCATGGTTTGCAAACGGGTCGACAACTCACCCGAGGCCAGAATGGCGACACGCATGGGCGCCTCGAATTGCGCTTCGGGCAGCACAAGATTGTCGGCAGTCTGCAGCGCAAACGGCAGTTCGAACCAGAACGTCGTGCCTTCGCCTTCGCGGCTGTGCAGGCCGATTTGTCCGCCCATGGTCTCCACCAGCTGGCGGGCGATGGTTGTGCCCAGGCCGCTGCCGCCGAACCGGCGGGTGATGGAAGGATCGGCCTGGGTGAAGCTGTCGAAAATCCGGGCCTGGGCGGCTTCCGGGATGCCGATGCCGGTGTCGACGACCTCAAAGCGCAGGCGTTGCAGCTGATGGCTTTGTCCGATGGGACGCACATAGACATCCACCCGGCCGCTTTCGGTGAACTTGATGGCATTGCCGATCAGGTTGATCAGGATCTGGCGCAAATGGCGCGCGTCGCCATGCAGATTGAAAGGCGTTTGCGGTGCGATATGCGGCGACAGCCCCAGCCCCTTGCCGCGCGCCTGATGCTCCATCATCGCGACGGTGCCATTGACCAGCCGGTGGAGGTCGAAATTCTCGCTTTCGGTAAGGATGCGCCCGGCCTCGATGCGTGAAATGTCGAGCACGCTTTCGATCAGATCCAGCAGGGTATTGGCCGATGCGCGGATGATTCGGGTGAGTTCCTTCTGTTCCTTGTCCAATCGGGTTTCCGACAGTAGGTCGGATACGCCGATGACGCCGTTCAGCGGTGTGCGCAGTTCGTGGCTCATGTTGGCGAGAAAATTCGACTTGGCCTGGCTGGCTTCGTTGGCGCGCTTGATCGCCGAATGCAGTTGACGCATCAATGCGGCGGCATACAGCGGGACGATGATCATGGTGAACATGATGCCTGCACCCAGTGCGAGCTGCGTTTGCCAGAAGGGATTGAAGACCAGCACCGCACCAAATCCAAGCGCGGTGAGCACCGTGGAAAAATACAGATACGGCACACCGTATCTGAAGCCGTTGCCGAGCGTGACCCAGAGGTAGACACCCACCAGCGGTGCAGAGGTTTCTCCGCCAATCAACAGCAGGAAGGATGCGGTTGAAAAATCCACCACGGCACCAAAAACCCGCCGCGACGGTGATGCTCGCAGGGTGATCAGGGTGCCGGCCAGGATGAACGTTGCAGTTGATATAAAAAACAGCGCGACGAAATGAATGCTGGAGTAGATGTACTCGGGGTGTTCGACCCAGTTGGAACTGAAATAAAAATAGGAGACGATGCCGATGACAAAGCGGATCAGCGCCTGCTGAAACTCGGTATCTGGCCGCGCACGTATATGCGCCCTCAGGCGCTCAACGAAACCGGGTAGCGGCAGCCTCTCCATCATGCGCTTCTCGGCCGTCAGCGGGGCGTGTCGCCCAGTTCCCGCATGATGGCGGCGACGGCGTCGATGCGCAGTTCGAATGCGCGCACGCAGGCGGGATCGAAATGCCGGCCGCTTTCGGATTGGAGGTAAGCGAGGGCATCCTGGAACGACCACGCACCCTTGTAAGGCCGGTTGGAGGTGAGCGCGTCGAATACATCGGCCACCGCCACGATGCGCGCGGGCAGCGGAATGTCTTCGCCGGCGAGCCCCTGCGGATAGCCGCTGCCGTCGAATTTCTCGTGATGGCCGAGCGCGATCACCGCGCCCATCTGCAGATAGCGTGAAGGGCTGTCGGACAGGATTTCATGGCCGATCTGCGGATGGCGCCGCATCACGACCTGCTCCTCTGGGGTGTGTCGGCCGGGTTTGAGCAGAATATGGTCGGGGATGCCGATCTTGCCGATGTCGTGCATTGGCGAGGCCGCCTCGATTTCGTCGCATTCCATCGCGGTGAGCTTGAGTTCCTCGGCGATCAGGCGGGCGTAGCGGGACATGCGGATGATGTGGTTGCCGGTTTCTTCGTCGCGGTATTCGCCCGCCTTGGCCAGCTTCATCAGCGTCTCGCGTTCGCGCAGGCGCACCGCGCGGGTGGCCTGCATGACCTGCTCTTCCAGCCACTGTGCGCGATCGGCGACCACTTTCTGGCTGCGTCGCAGCGTCAGCAGGTTGAGGCAGCGCGCGCGGCATTCCAGCGGGTCGATCGGGCGGGTGAGAAAGTCGGTGGCGCCGTTTTCCAGCGCCTGGTAGCGCACCTGGCGGTCTTCCACCACGGTGACGATGATCAGCGGCACGTCGGACAGGCGGCGCTCGGCGCGGACACGGCGGGTGAATTCGATACCGTCCATGCCGGGCATGCGGTAGTCGGTGATGATCAGGTCCGGCGTCTCGACCTGCATGTGCGCCAGCGCTTCCAGCGGGTCGGCAAAGCTGCTGACCGCGACCCCGGGCTCCAGCGTACGCGCCAGCCCTTCGAGCAGGCTGCGCGCGGTGCTGCGGTCGTCGACAATGACCACCCGCGCGCCGCCGCGCGGCCGCGCATCCCCCGTCGGGGTGCTGGGCAAGTCGGGAGGCACGATGCGCAAGGGTGTGGAAGCCATGATGTATTCTCTGCCGTATACGGTGGGTTATTGTGCCGTTTTGATCAATGTATCGGGTATTGGATCATTTACTTTAATGCGCTGGAGGCAAAACATGAAGAAAAACATGTTGTTGGGTTGGGTGGCCGGTCTGGCTTCGGCGCTGGGTTTGTGTATGTCCGCCGCCGCATCCGATTACGCCCGCGAAAAGAAATGGGCGGATGAAGTGCTGCCCGGGCTGGTAGTGGGCGAGCCGGTCTATCTGCAGACACCGCGTGGCCACCATAAATTCCTGACCCTGTTCACCCCGGTGGAAGGCACCGACAAGGCCGTCATCGTCGTGCACGGTCTCGGCATCCATCCCGACTGGGGCATGGTCGGCACCCTACGCACCGACCTGGCCGACCGCGGCTTCACCACCTTGTCGATCCAGATGCCGATCCTGGCGGCCGACGCCGGCGGCGAGCAATACCCGCCCACCTTCCCCGAGGCGGCCGAGCGCATCGGCGAGGCGGTCGCGTTTCTGAAAGGCAAGGGCTACAGGCAGATTGCCATCGTCTCCCACAGCATGGGCTCGCGCATGAGCCTGGCGTATCTGTCGGGCAAGCCGGATCCTGCGGTCAAGGCGTGGGCCAGCCTGGGCATTTCGACGGGTGATTACACGACCCTGAAGCTGCCGGTGCTGGACCTGTATGGCGACAGCGACCTGCCGCCGGTGCTGGCCAATGCGGGCAAGCGCAGGCAAAGCTTGACGGCGACGGGTTCAAGGCAGGTGGTGGTGGCGCGCGCCGATCACTTTTTTACCGGCCGCGAGGTGAAATGGTGAAGGCGGTGGCCGACTTCCTGAATGCGACGCTTAAATAATCCGGGGACTGGCCACCCAGCAAAAAGCCCCGCCGAAGCGGGGCTTTTTGCTGGGTGGGGCCCCGGCTTGTTTACACCGCCTCCAGCTTGCGCATGCCGGCGGGCAGCAGTCTGAGGTCGACCAGCGCGGTGACGAGCGCCTTGGGGAAGGTCGCGTCCGCTTCGTACACCAGCTTGTAGTACTGGATTTTCATCGTCAGGGCGCTACCGAGCACGATGGCAAGGAAGGTGAGGATGGAACCCAGTGCCAGCGTCGAGAAACCGGTGACGCCCTGGCCGATGGTGCAGCCCATCGCCAGCACGCCGCCGAAACCCATCAGGACGGCGCCGATGAAATGGTTGCCGAAGTCGCGACCGGAAGCGAACCACTCGATGCGGAAGCTGCGCGAGATCAGCGCCCACAGCAGCGAGCCGGCGATCACGCCCGCCAGCGCCATGATGCCGAAGGTGAGCAGGGTGCGGTCGAAGCCATTGGCAACGTAGCCCAGCGTCTGGCCCATCGGGTTGATGAAGGTGAAGGACTGCGAGGCGAGCGGCGCGATGTCGGCAGGGGGGACGGCATCGGCCGGCGCGTAGAAATCCCAGCTCTGCACGTAGCTTTGCAGCGACATCGTTTCGCCATCCGCATTCACGACCACGTTGCTGGTGATGTACCAGGCAGCGAGCACCGCGAGGCCGACCACCAGACCGCCGAGGATGTTGTCGAAGCTGCCGCGGAATTCGGCCGACTTGAACGCCCAGATCAGCATCAGGCCGCCGATCAGGCCTCCCATCACCATGCGGCCGGTGGCGGCGTTGTCGCCGAACAGCAGTGCACCGAGATCCTGGTTGGTGGGCAGCGTGACCGAGGTCGGGCTGGTCCACGAATAGAACAGCGTCGAATAGAGCGTCTTGTCGCTGCCCGGGAAGGGGTTGATCATGAAGTAGGCAATCACCGCAATGACCAGCAGCACCATGACCGATTTGAGGTTGCCGCCGCCAACGCGGATCAGCGTCTTGTTGCCGCAACCGGAGGCGAGCGTCATGCCGATGCCGAACAACAGGCCACCGAGCACGTTTTCCAGCCAGACGAGATTGTTCTGCCGGTAGGGCGGGAAGGTGCTGGTGACGTTCACCATGCCGGCCGCTTCGAGCACCATCACGCCCAGCACGCCGACGGCAATGGCCAGCACCCAGGCGCGCATGCGGCCGGTATCGCCCATGTTGACCCAGTCGGACACCGCGCCCATGGTGCAGAAATTGGTTTTATTGGCCACCGCGCCCAGAATCAGGGCGATGGCAAAGGTCGACCACAGGAAAAACGACTGGGCGCTGGCAAAATCTTCGTAAATCATGACTCTACTCTCTCGTCTGGGATGGGGAGGCGGCGCGCGCGCGTCCGGATGAAACGCAGAATTATAGCGATTTTCCCTTCAATAACAATGGCGTGCATTATCCGTGGACCGGTCCATTCATGCCGTTTACGCGCGCGCCGGTTTGTGTTTGGCAGGGGCGGACGCCGGCGTCAACCCAGCAGGCGCGTCATGGCTTCGCGGTATTTCTCGCTGGTTTTGGCAACGATTTCCGCGGGCAGTTCCGGCCCCGGCGCCTGTTTGTTCCAGCCGCTGGCTTCCAGCCAGTCGCGCACGAACTGTTTGTCGAAGCTGGGCGGGCTGCTGCCCGGGCGGTACTGGTCGGCCGGCCAGAAGCGCGACGAATCGGGGGTCAGCGCCTCGTCGATCCACACCAGCCGGCCCGTTTCATCCAGCCCGAATTCGAACTTGGTGTCGGCGATGATGATACCGCGTGTGAGCGCATACTCTGCCGCAGCTTTGTACAGCGCAAGGCTGACGTCGCGCACCTGCCGGGCCAGGTCCATTCCGATCAGCCCGGCCATCTGTTCGAACGGAATGTTTTCGTCGTGCGCGCCGACGGCGGCTTTGGTCGACGGCGTGAAGATCGGTTCGGGCAGGCGATCGGCCTGTTTCAAGCCGGCAGGAAGACAGACGCCACATACCGACTGGCGGGCCTGGTATTCCTTCCAGCCCGAACCGGCCAGATAGCCGCGCACGATCGCCTCGACCGGCAGCGCCTTGAGCTTTTTCACCACGATGGCGCGGCCGGCGACCTGGTCGCGCTCGGCGTCGGCGACGACGGTTTCAGGCGCGATGTCGAGCGCTTGGCTCGGCACGATGGATTTGAGCCTGTCGAACCAGAAGGCTGACACCCGGGTCAGCACCTCGCCCTTGCCGGGAATCGGCGTCGGCATCACCACGTCGAAGGCCGACAGGCGGTCGGTGGTGACGATCAGCAATTTGTCGTCGCCGACGGCGTAGATGTCGCGCACCTTGCCCGTGTGGACCCGCGGCAGGGAAGCAATGCGCGATTCGAGAAGCGGTTGGCCGGAACGGGACGCGGACATGGCGGGCTCGGTAGGCTGAAAAGAGGCGGCATTATAGCCGCCGCGATAAAGGCCGCTCTGCTCGTATACGCCGCGCAGTTCGCGCAGCGCCACCAGCAGCACCGCCGCCAGCGGCACCGCCAGCAGTACGCCGACGAAGCCGAACAACTGGCCGAACGCGGCCAGCGCGAAGATGACGGCCACCGGATGCAGGCCGACCCGTTCGCCGACGATGCGCGGCGTGATCACGTAGCCTTCAAGGAGCTGGCCGACCATGAAAATCCCCGCCACCCAGGCCACCCCGCTCCAGTCGCCAAACTGCAGCAGCGCAACCAACAGGGCCAGCGTCAGGCCCAAACCGATTCCGAGGAACGGCACGAAGGACAGCAGTCCGGTCAGAATGCCGATCGGCAGGGCATAGTCGAGACCGATCGCCCACAGCGCGATGGCGTGATACAGCGCGAGCAGGGTCATGACCGCCAGTTGCCCGCGCAGGAACTCGCCGACCACTGCATCCATCGCGCACGCGACGCGGGTGGCGGTCGCCATCCAGGGGCGCGGCACCAGCGCGGCGACGCGCGCCACCATCACGTCCCAGTCCTTCAGCAGATAAAACATCACCACCGGAATCAGCAGCAGGTTGACCACCACGCCCAGGACGGCAAGCGCACCGGTCTGCAGCGATGGCAGCCAGCTGTCGCTGTTTTCAGTGGCCTGCTCGGTCATCCAGCTTTTGAGCGCATCGAGATTGGGGGCGATGGTGATGCCGAGGGTCTCTTGCAACCAGGGCAGGAAGCGGGTTTGCAACAGGTCGAGAAAGGCCGGGAGGCGCTGGCTCAGCTCGGCAAACTGGCCTTGAAACAGCGGCAGGGCAATCAGGATCAGGCCAAAAACCGCGAGGCCCGCCAGCACGATCACCGCAACCGTTCCGCTAACGCGTGACCACCCGTGCGCTTCCAGCCGATCGACCAGCGGATCGAACATGTAGGCGAGCAGGGCGCCGGCGAGGAAAGGGGTGAGGATGGGCCCCAGCAGGTAGATCAGCCAACCCGCGACAAGCAGGAAGAACAGCGCGAGCCAGGGCAGGTTGAACGGGCGGGGAGTCGTCATAGGCGGTAAAATACCGCACTTTTTGATTCTGGAGCCGGGCGTGTCATCCATTTCCTACAAAGATGCCGGGGTCGATATCGACGCGGGCGATGCCCTGGTCGAGCGCATCAAGCCGCTGGCCAAACGCACCATGCGGCCCGAAGTACTGACCGGCATCGGCGGCTTCGGCGCGCTGGTCGAAATTTCCAAGAAATTCAAGGAACCGGTGCTGGTGTCCGGCACCGACGGCGTCGGCACCAAGCTCAAGCTGGCGTTCGAGCTCAACCGCCACGACAGCGTCGGCATCGACCTCGTCGCGATGAGCGTCAACGACATTCTGGTGCAGGGCGCCGAACCGCTGTTCTTCCTCGACTACTTCGCCTGCGGCAAGCTCAGCCTCGACACCGCCGAAGCGGTGATCGCCGGCATCGCGAAGGGCTGCGAGCAGGCCGGCTGCGCGCTGATCGGCGGAGAGACTGCCGAGATGCCCGGAATGTATCCCGACGGCGAATACGATCTGGCCGGTTTTGCCGTCGGCGTGGTGGAAAAATCCAAGGTCATCGGCGGCCAGACCATCGCGGCGAGCGACGTGGTACTGGGGCTGGCGTCTTCCGGCGCACATTCGAATGGCTATTCGCTGTTGCGCAAGCTGATCGACGTGTCCGGCATCGGGCTGAAGTCCGACTTCCACGGCCGTCCCTTTGCCGACGCCGTGATGGCCCCGACGCGCATCTACGTCAAGCCGCTCCTGGCGCTGATGGAAAAACTCCCGGTCAAGGGCATGGCGCACATCACCGGCGGCGGCATCACCGGCAACCTGCCGCGCTGCCTGCCGGAAAGCGTCGCCGCGCGCGTCGACCCAACCCGCTGGTCGCGGCCGCCGCTGTTCGACTGGCTGCAGCAGGCCGGCAACGTCGAGCCGGCCGAAATGCTGCGCACCTTCAACTGCGGCATCGGCATGTGCGTGGTGGTGGCGGCCAGCGATGCCGCAGCCGCCATCGCACATCTTCAGGCCAGCGGCGAAACCGTCTGGCAGATCGGCGAAATCGTCGCGCGCCCCGACGGCGCGGAGCAGGTGATCTATCCGTGAGCGGGACGTGACAGCACACCCTATTCGCGTCGTCGTGCTGCTGTCGGGACGCGGCAGCAATTTTCAGGCGATTGTCGAGGCGCAGCTGCCGATCGACATCGTCGCCGTCGTCAGCAACCGGCCGCAGGCGGAGGGACTCGACTATGCGCGCGCCAATGGCCTCAACGCCGTCGCGCTCGATCACACCGAGCACGCCGACCGCGAGGCCTTCGATACTCTGCTGGCGGACGAAATCGAACGTCATCGGCCCGACCTCGTGGTGCTGGCGGGCTACATGCGCATTCTCGGCGCCGCGTTCATCGCGCGCTTCGAGGGCCGCCTGCTGAACATTCATCCTTCGCTGCTGCCCATGTTTCCGGGCCTCAAGACCCATGAGCGTGCGCTCGCGGAAGGCGTGAAAATCCACGGTTGCACGGTGCACTTCGTGACCCCCCAGCTCGATCACGGTCCCATCGTCATCCAGGCGGCGGTGCCGGTGCGAACCGACGACACCGCTGCCACGCTGGCCGCCCGTGTGCTGGCCCAGGAGCACCGCATTTATCCCCAGGCGGTTCGCTGGTTTGCCGAAGGGCGACTGGAAATAAACTGCGGGCGCGTAAACTTGAAGGAGGATCCGACGTCACAGTCCGTGTTATCCACTGGAGCGTGATCATGTCAAAAACCCTGCTGTTGGCCTTGAGCCTGTTCGCCGTCACCGTCCAGGCCGCCCCTCCGCAGCGCGTGAACGTGGTGTATGACCTCTACCGCAACGGCCACAAGCTTGGCCAGGTGACCGACACCCTGACCCGCACCGGCAACCGCTATACGCTCGTCAGCGAAACCCGGGCCACCGGTCCGCTGAAGGCGCTGTGGCCGGGCAGTATCCGTCTTGAAAGCGCCGGTGTGGTGACGCCGCAGGGCCTGCGCCCCACGCAATTCAAGCATGCGCGCAGCGATGCGCCGCACAAGCTGGCAACCGCACGCCTCGACTGGAAAGCCCGCACCATTGCCTACCAGTACAAGGGCGAGTCGTGGCAGATGAACGGCCTCGAGGCGGGCGCGCAGGATCAGTTGTCGCAGCTATACCAGTTCATGTTCGCCCCCCGGCTGCCTGCCGATTTCGGCCTGCAGGTGGTGAGCGGGCGCGACCTCAAGGACTACCACTTTGCCCGCACCGACGGCGGCACGCTGACGACGCCGCTGGGCGCGCTGGCTACACAGCAGTTTCAGCGCATCACGCAGCAGCCCGACGACAAGGCCGTCACCGTCTGGGTGGCGCCGGCACGCCACAATCTGCCGGTGCAGATCCGGGTGAGCGAAGACGGCGTCACGCTGGAACAGCGCCTGGTGCATGCCAGCATCAAGGGCTAGAAAGGCCGGGTAGCGCGTGCACGACCGACATCTGTGGGGGCTGGCGCTGGCGATCTCGCTGCTGCTGCATGTCGGGCTCATGCTGGGGGCGTGGAGATGGAACCGGGCGCCGCTGGCACCGGCGCCCACGTCGCAGTTGATCGAGGCGCGTCTGGTCGCGACGCCCGCCGTCATCACGCCACCTGCCAAGGCGCCGGTGCGGCCATCCCCGCCGAGGCCGGCGCCCAAGTTGCCGCGCGAACCCGTCCCCGAAGCCACTGTGCCGGATGAACTGATCGCGCAGCCGCTACCTGGCCTTGCCGCACGGCAAACGGCGGACCTTCTCCTCGAAACGCCAGAATCCGTCCCCGAAGCCATCGCCGAACCTGTTGCGGACGCGGTGTCCGAGGCCGTGCTGCCGGCGTTGAATGCGCTGCCGCCGCGCATCGACATGCGCTTCCAGGTGCGTTACGGCTTCGCAACCGGAGAACAGACGTTGCTGTGGGTGAGCGACGGCACGCACTACACCGTTACCAGCGTGGCAGCGGCAAGGGGCCTTGTCGGGGTGTTCTACCGCGGTCGTTTTGTGCAGACCAGCCGCGGCCGCATCACCCCGCAGGGCCTGCAGCCCGAGGAATTCTGGGACCAGCGCGGCGACCGGCGCAGCAGCGCCCGCTTCGATGCGGCCCACAGCCGCTACACGCTGACGCCGGCCAGTGGCCCGCCGCGTCATTTCGACACGACCGGACGGGATCCGCAGGATGCGCTCAGCCTGTTTTTCCAGTTTGCACTGACCGCGCCGCCGACCGAGACCGAACTGACTTACGCCGTGTTCAATGGCCGCAAGTTGCGCGATTACGTCTACACCGTGCGCGGCGAAGCCATGCTCGAAACCGAACTGGGTGTACTGCGCACGCTGCATCTGGTGCGCCAGCTCGACGGCGACGGCCGTTTTGAAATCTGGCTGGCGATCGATCGGCATTACCTGCCGGTGCGGGTGCTGCGCAGCGACGACAAGGGCAATGAGGTGGAACTCAGGGTGCAGTCGATTGCGCCCTAGATTCAGACGCTAACGCGGCAGCCCGTCCACGCGTGCGCCCGGCGCGATGCCGCGCTGGCGGAAGGCGCCCTGTTTCGCTTCCAGCGCATAGCGGATGTCGGCATGGGGGCAATGCAGGGTCTCGCTGCGCGGCTGCATGTCGGCGAGGCTGACGATGCGGCCCGCCGAATCGATGAATGCAATCGATAGGGGCAGCGGCGTGTCTTTCATCCAGAAGCAATGACGGTCGGGCTGCCCGAACACGAACAGCATGCCGCCATCGGCGGCAAGGTGAGTGCGCCCCATCAGGCCGCGCTGTCGCTGTTGCGGTGTGGTGGCCAGTTCGACCTGGAAGGCATGCGCGCCGATGCGCAACGGAAGCAGGGGCGCCGTGCCGTCGGCGCTGGCTACGCCGCACGGCAGAAGCAGTGCCCAGGTGAAAACGCTTATTTTATATGCGCTAAAGCGCATGACGCATCTGCTCGGCCAGCTGCAGCGCGACGTCCAGATCGGCGTCGAGCACGTTGAAATGGCCCATCTTGCGGCCCGGTCGCGCGGCTTCCTTGCCATAGAGATGCAGTTTGATGTTGGGATGCGCGAGCAGCGCGTCCCAGTGCGGTCCGCCGTTGTGCCAGCGGTCGCCGAGGATGTTGACCATGGCCGCCGGCGACAGCAGGCGGGTATCGCCCAGCGGCAGGCCGGCGAGCACGCGCACCTGCTGTTCGAACTGGTCGGTGACGCAGGCGTCGAGCGTGTAGTGGCCGGAGTTGTGCGGGCGCGGCGCGATTTCGTTGACCATCAGCCGGCCATCCGCGATGAAGAATTCGACCGCCATCACCCCCACATAGCCGAGCTTGCTGGCGATGTCGCGCGCCATCTCGCGCGCCTGCTGCGCGAGGCCGTTGGACACGCGCGCGGGGACGATGGAGACATCGAGGATGCCGTTTTCGTGACGGTTCTCGGACACGGGATACAGGGCGCATGCGCCGTCGTCGCTGCGCGCCAGCACCACCGACACCTCGCGCTCCAGCATGACGAAGCCTTCCAGCACGCAGGGCTGGACGTCGAATTCGCGGAAGGCGGCGCGCGCTTCATCGAGCGTGGTGACGCGCGCCTGGCCCTTGCCGTCGTAGCCGAAGCGCGACACCTTCAGCAATGCCGGCGTACCGGTCTTCGCCAGCGCAGCCTCGAGGTCGGCCTCGTTGTTGACCAGCGCAAACGGCGCGGTGGCGAAACCGTTGCTGGCGAGCCAGGATTTTTCGTGGCTGCGGTGCTGCAAGATGGCGACGGCGTTGGCGTCGGGCGATACGCGGCACCAGGCTGCCAGCGCGATCAGGCTGGCAGCCGGCACGTTTTCGAACTCGGTGGTGACGGCGTCGCAGCGTTCGCCCAGCTGTCGCAACGCTTCGGCGTCGGTGTAGTCGGCCTGCAGGTGGACGTCGGCTATCTGCCCGGCAGGGCTGGAAAAATCGGGGTCGAGCACCATCACCTTATAACCCATGGTGCGCGCGGCGAGGGTGAACATGCGGCCGAGCTGGCCCCCGCCGAGAATCCCCAGGGTCGCGCCGGGCAAAATGGGCAGCTTCGCCTTAAAGGACGCCGATCCATTACGGGCTGAAGCCCGTGTGGAATCGTATGCGCCGGGCAAAACAGGCAGCGGTTTACTCGGCATCGGGCAGGTCCATCGCCATCACCGAATCCGACTGGCCGCGGCGGAAGTCCTTGAGCTGCTGCGCGAGACCGGCGTCGTAACGCGCAATCAGCGCCGCCGCAAACAGCGCCGCGTTGGCCGCGCCGGCTTCGCCGATCGCGAACGTGGCGACCGGGATGCCTTTCGGCATTTGCACGATCGAGAGCAGCGAATCCATGCCCTTAAGGTATTTCGACGGCACCGGCACGCCCAGCACCGGCACGATGGTCTTCGACGCGAGCATGCCAGGCAGGTGGGCGGCGCCGCCGGCGCCGGCGATGATGGCCTTCAGCCCGCGCGCCTCCGCGCTGGCCGCGTATTCGTACAGCAGGTCCGGGGTGCGATGCGCCGACACCACCTTGGCCTCGAAATGGACACCCAGCTGCTTCAGCAGCAGCGCCGCGTGCTTCATCACCTCCCAGTCGCTGGAAGAGCCCATCACCACACCGACCAGAGGCGCATTCATAGGTCTGACTCATCGAAGAAAAGCGGCATTTTACCGCGAGAGGCGCCTACAATTCGCGCACCGCCATACCGGGTCGATGCCATCTCAGGCACCTGCATGCGTCGTTTTTACCGCCATGAGGGCGAATCTCGTCTAAGGTGATACTTGTCGGGCGGCTGCCCGGAAACCCATTTCGGACCCATGGGAGAGCACGTAATGAACAAGCCAATTCGAATGCGCCACGTCGCGATCCGCGCAGCTTTGTCGCTGCTGCTTGCCAGCCCGTTTGCCGTGGCCTTGGCGCAGGATGCGCCGCTGACGCGCACGGCGGGCGACGCCACACTCCAGTGGGGCGGCTGCCCTGACTTCATGCCTCGAGGTTGCCAGATTGCGGTGCTGCACGGCGATCCTGCCAAAAACAATGCCGATGTCTTCTTCAAGGTGCCCGCAAACGCGGTCATCCCGCGCCACTGGCACACATCGGCCGAGCGCATGGTACTGGTGGCCGGCGAACTTCATGTGACCTACGACGGACAGCCGACTGCGGTGATGAAACCGGGCACCTATGCCTACGGCCCGGCCCGGCTGCCGCACAAGGCGACTTGTGGAAAATCCGGCCCCTGCGTGCTCTTCATCGCATTCGAATCGCCTGTGGATGCGATGGCCGGCCAGCCGCCAGCGAAGTAGCGAGCGGTCCGGCGCCGCCCGAAAAAAAGCCCCGCATCTGCGGGGCTTATGTCGAAGCAGGCAGCGTCACACGCAACCGGTCGGCTTCGGGGTGCCAGCGTAACGGCCGGCCTGCTTGGCGGGGCCGAACGGGAACAGGTCGAACAGGAATTTCTTCTCGCCCCACTCGGCGCCGAACTCTTCTTTCAGGCCTTTCTGCAGGAAGCGCAGGTTGGGCGCAGTGCCATTCTGCGAGAAGTAGTCGCGCATGTAATGGATGATTTTCCAGTGGTTCTCGCCGAGTTCCAGGTTGTCTTCCTTGGCCAGCTCGACTGCCAGTTCCTCGGACCAGTCTTCCAGATTGACCAGATAGCCTTCGGGGTCGGTCTCGACCATTTTTCCGTTGATTTCGCGTTCCATGATGCCGTCCTAGCGTTCAGTTAAAAATTGCAATGCCGAACCATAGAATAACCGAGTAATTTAGTCAACCACTCCCGATGGGTAGGTGGGGCTTTATTTGCGGGCAATCTTCCGGCCTGCAGCCTTGTAGGCTTCGATCCCGCCCTCGATGTAGCGCGCCTTTACGCCCGCGGCCTGCAGGCGATCGACCACGCTGTTCGATACCGATCCGCCGCGCACGCAGTAGATCACCACGTCGAGCGTGAGCGGCAGCGCGCCGATCCAGACGTCGATCTTGTCCGGGTTTTTCCACATCGCGCCGGGAATGATTTCGTCGGACGCGGCGAAATCGGCTTCGCGCCGCACGTCGAACACCAGTGCGGCGTCGGGATTCACCTCCGCGGGCGCGATCGTGCGCGGCAGGTCCGGACATTTTTCGGTGGGCGCGCCGCAGCCGCAGCGCTTCAGGGGTTGGGTACCGGATTTCATGATATGTCCTTACATGAAGAATGAATAAACCAGCCCGATCAGGGCGCACACGCCGATCACCTGCATGATGTCGGCCTTGTATTTCCACAGCGCAATAAAAGCGGCGATCGCCACGACGACGGGGAACGCGTCGAACACCCCCGCGAACGGCGCGTCGGCGGTGCCTTGCGGCCAGAACGTATGCCAGGCGAAGAACGCCGCCAGGTTGAGGATCACGCCAACCACTGCGGCGGTGATGCCGGTCAGCGGTGCGGTAAAGCGGATTTCGCCGCGCGTGGCCTCGATCAGC
>JAKACL010000245.1 GCA_021821425.1 Pseudomonadota bacterium | reverse complement strand
CACCACCGGCGGCACCGGCCCGGCGCCGCGCGACGTCACGCCCGAGGCGACGCTGGCGGTGGCGCACAAGGTGCTGCCCGGCTTCGGCGAGCAGATGCGCGCGGTGTCGCTGCAATACGTGCCGACCGCGATCCTGTCGCGCCAGGTCGGCGTCACCCGCGGCGCCAGCCTGATTCTGAATCTGCCGGGCCAGCCCAAGGCGATCAAGGAAACGCTCGACGGCATTTTCGCCGCCGTGCCCTATTGCATCGACCTCATCGGCGGGCCCTACCTCGAAGCGCTGCCCGGCACCATCGCCGTGTTCCGCCCCAAATCCGCACTGAGGCTCCGCACATGACCGCCATTCTCGACGCCGTTGCCCGCGCGCTGCGCGATCTGTTCAGCCTGCGCGTGCTGTGGGTGGTGGTATGGCCGATGCTGGTCGCGATCCTGCTGTGGCTGGCATTGGGGGTGACATTCTGGAGCACCTTCTCCGGCTGGCTCACGCAGGGGCTCGACGCCATCGGCATCCGGACCTGGCTGGCCGAGATCGAGCCGGTGTGGGTCGCCAGCGGCATCCAGCTGCTGCTGCACCTGCTGCTGTTCGTGCCGCTGGTGATGCTGACTGCGCTCGTCATCACCGCGCTATTCGGCATGCCCGCCCTGATCCGCGTGGTGGCGGAACGCGACTATCCCGATCTCGGGCGCGAAAACGGCGGCGGCATGATCGGCAGTGTGTGGAACGCGGGCATCGCGATTGTCGTGTTCATCGTGCTGTGGGTGGTCACCCTGCCGCTGTGGCTGATCGGGGTCGGCGTCATCGTGCCCTTCGTGGCCGCCGCCTACCTGAACCAGCGACTGTTCCGCTACGACGCCATTGCCGAGCATGCCAGCGCCGATGAGATGCAGCGGCTGTTCAAGCAGGAACGCGGCGGCTGGTGGGGACTGGGCGTGCTGACCGGCCTGCTGCAGTTCGTCCCGCTGCTCAACCTGCTGGCGCCGGTCGTCGCTGCGCTGGCCTTCATTCATTTCGGCCTTGCGCGCCTCGCGCGGATACGCGCAGTTTAAGCCAGGCGCGGATGCGCGCTGTTTAATCGCCCCCAGCAAAACGCCGGCGAAAGCCTTCGTCGAAGTTGAGCTCGTGCGCGGTCATCGAACCGATTACGCATTGTTCAAGGCTGGGCGGCATCACCAGCCGTCCGGCGGCATTCACCAGCCGCCCTGCCATGATCTCGGCTGCGCGGCGCGGCATCCGCTGCGGCAACTCGGGATCGGCATAACCCTGCGGGTAGACCGGCCGGCCTTCGGCATCGTATTTGTCGGTCGCGCCCAGCGTATGCAGCAGCTCGTGCGCGACGACGATGTTGTTCTGCCGCGTTTGCCGGGGATCGGCAAACGCGTGCACCACCCCGATCAGGCCTTTCTGCAGCCCCAGCGAATGTTCCAGCGCCACGCCGTCCTGCGGCGCGTGGTACAGCACGAACAGCTTGACCGTGCCCAGCTGCGGCAGCAGCTGGCCGGATTGCCGGTATGCCCACCAGCGCAGCTGCAGGCTCCAGTAAATGGTCTTCAGCACGCTGCCGTCGCGCGGCGGCGCCGGGGGCCGCGCGTCCTGCGCAGGCAGCAGCGTGAGCTGCATGGCCGGCGACAGCTTCAGTCCGTAGCGCGCCACCTCGCGTTCCAGAAAGGCATTGATGTCGTCGAAATCGCTCGCCTGCAAGCTGCGGATCGTTTCCGTCGCCGCGTCCGATCCGTCGCCGTTGATCGGCACCACCGCCACCTCGAGCGGCAAACGCCAGGCGCGCACCATGGTCTGTTCCAGCCAGGTCAGACTGAGCGCCGCGACCAGTAGCCCCAGCAGCAGCAAAATGCGCACGCGGCGAAACGTCGTGCGCGGGCGGGCAGCGCGCGGGCTGCGGCCTGCCGGTGTCACGGTGCGGCCCCGGCGGCTGCAGTAACGCGCGCGGGCAGGCTCAAGATAATTCTGGCGACACGTCCCCCCATGCGGCTTCTCCCTGTTCAAACCTTGTATTCACCAAACGCACACGCTCGGGTTGTTGTTCGTGCCGCTTCGCGTAATGCATGGATCAATCCGTTTTCTGCATCGCCTCGCGGATCACCCGAAAAATTTCGCGGAACGCCTTGGGCGGCTTGTTGCGTGCGGCTTCGTCGCGCGCATTGCGGATGATCTGCCGCAGGTGCGTGGCGTCGGTGTCGGGGTACTGATTGAGGAACAGCGTCAGCGCCTCGTTGTCGGCGATCAGCTTGTCGCGCCATTTCTCGGCCTGGTGCAGTTTGGCGTTTTCCGCCGCCGACACGCCCTTGAAGGCATCGAGCTGGGCCTGAATCGGCGCCGGGTCGACCGAACGCATCAGCTTGCCGATGAACTGCTTTTGCCGTCGGAGCGCACCGTTCTGGGTGATCTTGCGGCAGGCGGCCACGGCCTGCTTCAGTTCTTCCGGCAGCTCGATGCGCTTGAATTGCGCGTCGGGCAGCTTCACCAGTTCGTCGCCCATATCCTGCAGGGCTTCGACGTCGCGCTTCTTCTGGCTCTTGCTGGGGCCGTCGTAGACGTCATCGGGGTCAAATTCCAGTTCGGCATCGGGGTCGATCAGGCGCACGGCAGGGCTTTCGGTTGCTGTTATGATCGTCATTGTAGTTTCTGACGCTCAAACATGCCCAGTCCACTCCTACGACGCCGTTTTTTCTTTAAATAAGCCGACATGTCCCGCTCCCAATTCAGCTATACCCGCGACCAGCTCATGGCCCTGTCCCGGCTCGTTATCGAGCACGCCGCCAAACAGGGCGCCACCGCAGCCGACACCGAAATCTCCGAAGGCGTCGGCCAGAGCGTCAGCGTGCGCCAGGGCGAAATCGAGACCATCGAATACAACAAGGACAAGGGCGCCGGCGTCACCGTCTACATCGGCCAGCGGCGCGGCCACGCCTCGACCTCGGATCTGTCGGAAGCGGCGCTGAAAAGCGCGGTGGAGAAGGCGCTGACCATCGCGCGCTACACCGCCGAGGATGAGGCGGCCGGTCTGCCCGACGCCGACCGCCTGGCGAAGGACGTGCCCGACCTTGACCTCTACCATCCGTGGTCGCTTTCGGTGGAAGAGGCGGCCGAACGCGCCAAGGCCTGCGAAGCGGCGGCGCTGGCAGTCGACAAGCGGCTCACCAACTCCGAAGGCGCCGGCGTCAGCCTGCACACCTCGCAGTTCATCTACGCCAACAGCCTCGGCTTCTGCAATGGCTACGCCGGCTCGCGCCACGGCATGTCGGTCGCGGTGATCGGCGAGGACAAGGGCGCGATGCAGCGCGACTACTGGTACACCAGCGCGCGCAACGCCAACGACCTCGACTCCGCCGAAACCGTCGGCCGC
>JAKACL010000244.1 GCA_021821425.1 Pseudomonadota bacterium | reverse complement strand
GCCAGCACGGCCTGCATGCCGCGCAGGTGCTGCTCACCCATGAGGATCTTGCCGATCGTACCCGCTATCTCAACGCGCGCAGCACGCTGGTAAGGCTGCTGGGCTTGCGCGTGGTGCCGGTGGTCAACGAGAACGACACCGTTTCCAACGACGAGATCAAGCTCGGCGACAACGACACCCTGGGCGCGCTGGTCACCAACCTCATCGAGGCGGATTGCCTGGTCATCCTGACCGACCAGCAGGGGCTTTACACTGCGGATCCGAGGAAAAACCCCGATGCGCAGTTCGTGCACGAGGCGCGCGCTGGCGACCCGGAACTGGAACGCATGGCAGGTGGCGCCGGCTCCAGCGTCGGCACCGGCGGCATGCTGACCAAGATATTGGCGGCCAAGCGCGCGGCGAGGAGCGGCGCGCATACCCTGATCGCATCGGGGCGCGAGGAGAACGTTCTGCTCAGGCTCGCGGCGGGCGAACTCATAGGTACCCAGTTGGTGGCGGAAAAGGCCACGCTCGCTGCGCGCAAGCAGTGGATGGCGGATCATTTGCAAATGCGCGGGCGACTGGTGCTGGACGACGGAGCGGCAAAGGCACTGGCGGCAGGCGGCAAGAGCCTCCTGCCGGTCGGGGTAAAGCTGGTGCAGGGCGAGTTCGAACGCGGTGAGGTCATCGCCTGTGTCGACAGTCAGGGGCATGAGGTCGCGCGCGGCCTGGTGAACTACAGTGCCGCCGAGGCGCGCCGCATAGCCGGCCGGCCGAGTTCGGAAATCGAGTTGCTGCTAGGCTACGTGGACGAGCCTGAATTGATCCATCGCGACAACCTGGTGAGGCTTTAATCCTTGCCTGCTTGTTTTTCCTGTCGCCGGCCCCACATCACACGGGGTAGTTTTTTCATGAGGCCAATATGACTGATACTCAAAGATTCGAGCGTGCTGTCGCTCTGTTCGATGCCGCCAATGCCGCCGATCCCAACAAGGAAATTGTCGATGGCAGGGAAATGCCCAAGGAGTTGGCTTATGCGCAGCGCATGAGCGAAATGCTCGAACGTTTCGCGCCGGACGCCTCGGAGGCGGTGAAACTGGCGGTGCGGGCGCAGCATATCGAACGCTGGAAAGTGCCGCGCAGCAATTACCCCATGGACCGCACGGGCTACCTGCAGTGGCGCACCGGCCTCTACAAGTACCACGCCGAAACGGCCGGCCGGCTGATGAAGGAAGCCGGCTATGACGACGACATGATTGCGCGCGTGCAGGCGGCGGTCGGCAAGCGCGGCATCAAGGTCAACCCCGAAACGCAATTGCTCGAGGATGTGGTCGACCTCGTGTTCATCGAGCACTACATGCTGGATTTCGCCGGCCAGCATCCCGATTACGACGAGGAAAAGTGGATCGGCATCATCCGCAAGACCTGGCAGAAGATGTCGAAAGAGGCGCACGAGTTCGCGCTGGCCGGCAAGATCAGGCTGCCGGAGCCGCTGGTGCCGCTGATTCTGAAATCGATCCAGGACAAGGCCGAATAATCAGCTTTTCTGCCACTGAGCCGGCTCGCTGCCCTGGTTGAGCGTGCGTGCCAGCACGAACAGCAGGTCGGACAGGCGGTTGAGATACTGAATCAGCAGCGGCGAAAGTGTCTCGCGGTCTGCAAGCGTAACCAGCCGGCGCTCCGCCCTGCGGCACACCGTTCGGCAGACATGGGCCAGCGCGGCTGCACGGCTGCCGCCGGGCAGGACGAATTCCTTCAGCGGCGGGAGCGCCGCGTTGTAGCGTTCGATCGCCTCGTCCAGCACGGCCAGCTTGGCTTCCGTAATGCCGGAAAACGCCGGCATCGCCAGTTCGCCGCCGAGGTCGAACAGGTGGTGCTGGATTCGGGCCAGCAGCGCGCGCATCTCGTCGGGCAGTTGCTCGCTCAGCAACAGACCGAGCTGGCTGTTGAGTTCGTCCACTTCACCCATTGCCTCCACGCGCGGATGATCCTTGCGCACGCGGACATTGCCTGCAAGGCCGGTGCTGCCGTCGTCGCCGGTGCGGGTGGTGATCTTGCTAAGCCGGTTTCCCATCAGCGTTTCTCCCCATTCGGCAGCAGCACGTCGCATTCGGTGAAAATGCGTGCGCTGCAATTGCGGCAGATTTCGCTGTCCAGTTTCGGATAAGTGGCGGAAATCGCTTCGCCCTTGTGCGAGAAAATGTTTTCCCGGCCGATCAGCTCGGCATGCCCGCCTTCACGCAGCAGGTTGCAGAAGCCGGGCTGCACGCCGACCAGATAAAGCCCGCCGCCCAGCTTGCGCCTTCGTTCGGCTTCGGCGGCGAGCATTTCCGCGCCGGCGAGGTCGATGAAATTGACTGCGCGCGAAAACAGCATGAGGTGTTTCTTCGCCGGGTCGTATTCGTCGATCTGCCTCAGCGACTGCTTTACGTGCTCGACGGCGCCGAAGAAGATCGAGCCTTCCATGCGCACCATTTCCATCTGCGGGCAGCCCGGCGCATCGGCGCCGACATTGGTGAACTTGCGATTGGGGTTGAACTTCTCGCTGGCGATCGGCGCCAGCTTCCGGATGCTGGGGCGCGAGGTGCGGTACAGATAGAAAATCAGCGAGACGATGATGCCGAGGAAGATGCCCTTCTCCAGGTCCACCAGCGTGCCGAAGAATGTGACCGCGAGCACGACCGATTCCTTGCGGTGATATTTGAGAATCTCGGCAATGTGGTGGAAGTCGATCAGCCCCCATGCCACCAGGAACAGCACGCCGGCCATGGCGGCCACCGGCAGGTAGGCGGCGAGCGGCGCGACCAGCAGCACGATGGCGAGCAGGAATACCGCTGAAAGGGCTGCGGCCAGCGGGGTGCGCGCGCCGGCGCCGTAATTCACCCCGCTGCGGTTGAAGGAACCGCTGCTGGCATAGCCCGAGAAGAAGCTGCCGAAAATGTTGGCCAGCCCCTGGCCGACGAATTCCTGGTTGCTGTCTATGCTCTGCCCGGACTTGATGGCGACCGAGCGTGCGATGGCCACTGCCTCGGTCAGCGCCAGAATGGTGATGATGAGCGCCGGGAACAGGGTCTGCTTGATGGCGCCAAGGGAAAAATCGGGCAGCGACAGGGGCGGCAGCCCCACATCCAGTGCGCCCACGGTATGAATGCCGGTCCTTGCTTCGCCGAAGGAATGGTTCAGGGCCGCTGCGAACGCACTGCCGACGATCATGGCGATGATCATGTAGGGCAGCCTGGGCAGAAAGCGCTTTGCCGCGATGCCTGCAAGCAGGGTGACCAAGCCGACACCGGCCACATAAGGCTGAACGCTGCCGAAGTGGGTGATGGCATGGCCGACGATTTCATGAAAGTGCGCGCCGCGCGGGATGTCGAGGCCGAAGAAGTTCTTGACCTGGCTGGCGG
>JAKACL010000243.1 GCA_021821425.1 Pseudomonadota bacterium | reverse complement strand
ACGCGCGCGGTCGAGGCCTGGATCGAAACCGAAATGACGAGGTTGCCCCCTGCTGCCGCCCGTTAATAACGGCGTGCTGCAGCTCGGCGACGTCGCCGTGCCGTACCAGCTGCGGCGCTCGCACCGGCGCCGCACGCTGGGCCTGACCGTCACGGCCAGCGAAGTGCGCATCCATGCGCCGAGCTGGACCCCGCGCGCCGAAATCGAATGCTATGTGCTGCTGCAGCGCGACTGGCTGCGCCGCACCTGGGCGCGCATGCGGGTGC
Source organism: Pseudomonadota bacterium (assembly GCA_021821425.1). The sequence goes on along the minus strand of JAKACL010000243.1, from coordinate 3,124 downwards.
GCAAGCCGGACATGCGGGCAGACAAGGCAGGCGAAGTGCGCTACCTGGGCCGCATGCTGGCGCTCGATATTCGGGATTCGTTGTTTGTCGAGGTGCAGCGACACGGCGACACGCTGCGCGTGCATGCGCCGCTGGATGCCGATATCGGATCGCTTGTGCGTGCCTGGTTGAGCGCGCAGGCCCAGCGCCTGCTGGCCTGGCGGCTGGCGCGCCTGGCCCGCAAACTGGGCCGCGCACCCAGCCGTTTTGCCTTGTCCGACGCGCAGACGCAATGGGGCAGCTGCACCCGCCACGGCCACATCCGCCTGAACTGGCGCCTGGTGCAGGCGCCGCTGGCGCTGATCGATTACGTCGCTGCGCACGAGCTCGCCCACCTCGTCCATCTCGACCATTCGCCCCGCTTCTGGGCCCAGGTGACCGCGCTGTATCCCGACGCGTTGGCAAGGCGGACCGAGTTGCGCAAAATGAGCACCGTGTTGTTTCAGGTTTGATATTCATAATCCTGTCTGTCCGCGAAGGACGCGAAGAAATGCGAAGCAAAGCCTGATCTTTTCTACCCAGGCTTCGATGTTCATTTCGCGTCTCTTCATGCCCTTCGTGGAAAGCCGTTTAAAGGTGGAGCGCCATGCGAATACTTCACACCATGCTCAGGGTCGGCGATCTCGATCGTTCGATCGATTTCTACACGAACGTCCTCGGCATGCAGCTGCTGCGCCGCAAGGACTATCCCGGCGGCAAGTTCACGCTGGCCTTCGTCGGCTACGATACCGAGGACCGCGCGGCGGTGCTCGAACTCACTTACAACTGGGGCGTGGATAAATACGAAGTCGGCAGCGGGTACGGACACATCGCGATCGAGGTCGACGATGCCTATGCCGCCTGCGACGCGGCGGCGGCCAAGGGCGGCAAGGTGCTGCGTCCGGCCGGGCCGATGTCGCACGGCAGCACGGTGATCGCCTTCATCGAGGACCCGGACGGCTACCCGATCGAATTCATCCAGAAAGGCACCGCGGGCTGGGTGAAGGCGCCGGCGGAGTAAGAATCATCCGCTAACGTCTTGGCGGTATTGAGCAGCGCGAGGTCCCTGGTTGAAGCGTTCCGGGTTTCCGAGCATCTTGCGTCCTCGTGCGTGCGCCCATATGGCGTCGCCGGAAACTTTATGGCCCCTGCCGTCCTCAACACACGTCGATGCTGATCGTTTCCAACGCGCTCAAGGCGCACCTCCAGGGATACCAACATGACTGATTTGTTTTCGCCGGCCCGTTTCGGCGCCATCGACCTCGCCAACCGGGTGGTCATGTCTTCGCTGACGCGCAACCGGGCCGGTGCCGGCAACGTGCCGACGCCGCTGGTCGCAGAATATTATCGCCAACGCGCGTCGGCGGGACTGATCCTCACCGAGGCGACGCCGATCTGCGCCGAGGGTCACGGCTATCCGCGCACGCCGGGGATACACACGCCCGGGCAGATTGCCGGCTGGAAGCAGGTGACGCAGGCGGTGCGGGGCGCCGGCGGCAAGATCGCGCTGCAGCTGTGGCACGTGGGGCGGATTTCGCACCCCGACCTGCAGCCGGACGGCGCTCTGCCGGTTGCGCCTTCGGCGATTCGCCCGGCCGGCCAGGTGTTCACCGGGCAGGGCATGAAGGATTACGTCACCCCGCGTGCGCTGGAATTGACGGAAATTCCCCGTCTGATTGCGCAGTTTGCCCAGGCGGCGCTCAATGCGATGGAGGCGGGGTTCGACGGGGTTGAAATTCATGCCGGCAATGGTTACCTGCTCGACCAGTTTTTGCGTTCGTCGACCAACCGCCGCACCGATGCCTACGGCGGCAGCAAGGAAAAACGCGCGCGACTGCTGCTGGAGGTGCTGGACGCGGTATGCAGCGCAATCGGCAACGACCGCGTCGGCCTGCGGCTGTCGCCGGTGACGCCGTTCAACGACATTGCCGATGACGATCCGCAAGATACTTTCGAGTATGTCGTGACGCAACTCAATCCGCTGAAGCTGGCCTTCCTCGACGTCCTGCAGGGAACCGGCGGCGCGCCCCGCGAGCAGTGGCTTCCGTTCGACTACGACCGACTGCGCGCGCTGTATGAAGGCAATTTCATCCGCAACAACGGCTATGACTTCGAAACGGCCCAGCGGGCGGTAGTCTCCGGCGCGGCCGATGCGATTGCGTTCGGCCGGCTGCTTCTGGCCAACCCCGATCTGGTCGAACGCTTCCGCCGCGGCGCACCGTTGAACGCGCCCGATTACGACAGGCTCTACACCGGAGAGGAAAAGGGCTATACCGACTATCCCTTCCTCGCTGACTGAGCGTTATCCGGCGGACCGCGGCAGACCGGCGAGGTGCAGGGTGATGGCCTCGTAGTCGGCAACGGCGAGATTCTCGGCGCGCTGGCCGGCGTCGATCCCGATCGCTGCGAAGTCTTCCGGCTTCATCAGGCTGCCGAGCGTGTTCCGCAGCGTCTTGCGGCGTTGCGAAAACGCCGCGGCGACCACGCGTGAAAACAGCGCTTCGTCGAGTGCGACGATTTCGTCCGGTTTTTTCGGAATCAGCCGCACCACCGCCGAATCGACCTTGGGCGGCGGGTTGAACGCGGTGGGCGGCACGTCGAGCAGCCATTCCAGGTGGAAGCGGCGCTGCAGCATGATCGATAGCCGCCCGTAGTCGCCGCTGGACGGTTCGGCGACCATGCGCTCGACCACTTCCTTCTGCAGCATGAAGGTCATGTCGCAGATGTGCGCGGCAAAATCCCTCAGATGGAACAGCAGCGGCGTGGAGATGTTGTAGGGCAGGTTGCCGATGATGCGCAGCTCATGCCCCAGCGATCCAAAATCGAACGTCAGCGCATCGCAGCTGTGCACCGTGAGCCGGCCGGCCGGCCAGGTGCGCTGCAGGCGCGCGACGATGTCGCGGTCGAGCTCGACGGCATGCAGGTGCGGCAGGCGCTCGAGCAGGGGCCGGGTCAGCGCGCCCAGGCCGGGGCCGATCTCGACCACGGTTTCGTTCGCCTGCGGGCGCACCGCATTGACGATGGCATGGATGATGCCGTCGTCGATCAGGAAGTTCTGGCCGAAGCGTTTGCGCGGAGTATGCATGTTAGGGGCTAGGGGCTAGGG
>JAKACL010000242.1 GCA_021821425.1 Pseudomonadota bacterium | reverse complement strand
GCACGTCCGGAACGCATCTTGTCCGCCAGGCGATGGGGGCTGATGGAGAACATGTTATGGCCGTTGAGGTCAGCGAACAGGTAATTGCCCTTGAGACCGCTGACCCAGACCACGTGCACCCAGCTGGAACTGCCGTCATCGTGGCGGAATTGCATCCTGTCGCCCTTTTGCAATGACTGCGCACAAAGGGTGAACTCATCCTCGATTTCAGGCAGGGGCTCGGCATAGCGCGGATCGTTGATGCCGGCGTTCGCCTCGTCCGTTTCTTCAGACGGCAAATCGTCCAGCAAGGCTTCCGCCTCTGGCAAAGGCACCGTAAGCGAACTGGGGCGCACGGCATTGGCATGCAGCGTAACCAGCCCGGCGAAAAATTTTTCCACTGCCGCCGCCGGCATGCCGACCTTGTCCACACCTTCACGCAAGCGCTTGAGCAGTCCCGGCAAAATTCGCACCATCATCAGGCGGCTGTCCATGTCAGGCTTGTTCTGCACGCTCCACAGCAGTTCGCGCATGGTTTCGATATGCGCGGACAGGTGCGGCGAAGTCTCGCCTTCGTCGATATATTCACGGATCAGCAAGGGCGCCCAGTGGTCGCGCAGGAAGAGCGCGATGGTTTCCGGAGCCGGCTGTTCGGCAAGGGCACGCCGGATATGGTCGCGCACCACGCTTTCAGCCATTTCGCTGCGTTCGGCGCGCTGAATCTCTGCGACGCTGTCCGCCATGCCGACTTCAAGTTCCTGCTCGCGTTTGGCCTGCAGTTCCGCCAGGGCCCCGCAGGCCTGTTCGAACACGCTCGCATCCTGGTCGAACTCATTGATGATTTTTTCAATGATGGTTTCCACTTCCGCCTGCAGCGGGTCGACCTTGCCTTCCTTGCCCGCAGGTTGCACCGCGAGCGACGCGATCATGTCCAGCACGCGGCGTGCCGGATGGTCCCGCTGCGTGAAGAAACCGCGCTCCAGGATGGCGACCTTGAGCACCGGCACCTGGAGTTTTGCGATCATCTGCTTGAGATGCTCGGGAATGGCCTGGTCTTCGAACAGGTAGTCGAACAGCATGGCCACGGCATCGATCATCACCGTTTCGATCTGGCTTGCCGATAGCATGGCCGGACTCTGCTGCAGCTCGCGCACCACGTTGGGGAACCCGCCCCCGCCGGTAAGCGAACTGCGCAAATCGATTGTCACCCCGCCCGGCAGGTTGAGCGCACCGACCTGAAGACGATTGAGCGCTTCGAGCATGCTGATGCCGAGCAAGGCGGCGCCAGCCCCGGCGGCCTGCCCGGAACCAGCCGCACCAGGAGCGCCTGCGCCCCCCTGGCCGGCAACCATTTTCTCGAACAAGCCCAGTAGTTCGGTCTGCTCGGGCTGGCGGGATTTCACGCGGCCAGCCTGATCGGGACGGCTGCGGATACCGGCCTTGAAATCGGGCAGGATGCCTTTGCCGAGCAGGAAGCGGTTGATTTCCTGGTAGATGACCGGCAGTTCGGGATACAGCACCAGGTCGAACTGATTGAGCAGGACCAGCTGGATTTTCTGCTCGATCTTGAGTTTGTCCATGCCCTCGAGCAGGGCTTCGCACAGCAACTTGGGCCCAAAGGGGTTTTCGTCTGCGGCCAATTGCGAACGGCCGAGCAGAACGCCTACGCGCGCATCCAGGCCGACGAGTTCCTCGGCGCAATTGAAACGCAGGCGCGAACTGGATTTGTTGACGGCAAGCGTAGCTTCGTAATCGGTATCGTCCATCAGGGACAGCTCGGCCAGCGCCGGTTGCTGTCCTTGGATCTCCCCCCATTCCGCGTTGATTGTCCGAACCAGGGCCTGCTTGCAAGCCTGAAAGAGTTCCGTGCCCTGCCGGGTGAGAAGATTCAGCGCCTGGAAGTAGTAATCACGGGTCTCGGCCAGCGGCGCGTGGTCCGCCAGGCCAAGCAGGCTGCTTTCCATGGCTTCGGTCTGGCCGGACAATTCCCTGATGACGCCAGTTGCCAGCATGTCCCTGCTTTCGTGCAGGAGCTTGAGGTGCTCGACGCTGATCGAATTGCGCCGGCCCTTGCTGTAATCGCTTAAATTGACAATGCCACTATCCGACATTTTCTTCTCCTTGGCATATTCCTTGGGTTGCTGAGCGCCGGAAAGCCAAGAATCAAGGGCACAAGATGCTGGCGGGAACCATTACGTCTGCCGTCATCCGGCAATCCCGCTATCTGGCACATGCTCCAGACCGGAGATTTTGCGTCCCCGCCTCGCGACGGGTTTGCCCTTGTCAGATGCTTCCGGGTGGCTGAACAGCCCATTCCCCGATACTTCGAAATTACGGGTAATAAGAGTAAAAACTTGAGGTGTATTAGTTACTTAATCTCTAGACTAGCGAAAGTACCGGGGACAATTTTTTCAGACCGGTGGCGGATTAAGCCCGCCTAGGGGCTGGTGCTTGTTTTGAGCTTTTCTGCAAATCCAGTTTGAATACTCCGCCCAGGCGGGTTATTCAAACTGGAGCGGGCGAAGGGAGTCGAACCCTCTTCATCAGCTTGGGAAGCTGAGGTAATGCCGTTATACGACGCCCGCATGGTAAAATTACAGCTTTCCGGGTCCTCCGACCGGACTCGCATTTTAATGCTAATTTCTCGCCAAATGGAAGCATTTTCCCTGTTTATTAACGGTGAAAGCCGCAATTTTCCGGCCCCAATGACTGTGTCCGAGCTGGTCGAAGCCTTGGGTTATGCCGGCAAGCGCGTAGCCATCGAGCGCAACGGGGAAATCGTGCCGCGCAGCAGGCATGACGAGGTGGCGCTCGAGAATGGCGACAAACTGGAAATTGTCGTTGCCGTAGGCGGCGGCTGAACTGGAAAACTCATGGATCAACTGGTAATTGCAGGCAAAACCTATTCTTCACGCCTGCTGGTAGGCACCGGCAAGTACAAGGATTTCGACGAAACCCGCCGGGCTGTGGAGGCTAGCGGCGCGGAAATCGTCACGGTGGCCATTCGTCGCACCAACATCGGCCAGGACGCGGGCCAGCCCTCGCTGCTCGATGCCCTGCCACCGTCCAAATACACCTATCTGCCCAATACCGCCGGCTGCTATACCGCGGACGATGCCATTCGTACTTTGAGGCTGGCGCGCGAACTGCTGGACGGCCACAGCTTGGTGAAGCTGGAAGTGCTGGGCGATCCGCAAAGCCTGTATCCCAACGTGGTGGAAACCATCAGAGCGGCGGAAGTGCTGGTCAAGGACGGCTTCCAGGTCATGGTCTACACCTCCGACGACCCTATCATCGCCAGGCAGCTGGAAGACATCGGCTGCGTGGCCGTCATGCCCCTGGCTTCGCTCATCGGTTCCGGCATGGGCATCCTCAATCCCTGGAACCTGCAGATCATCATCGACCGCATCAAGGTGCCGGTGGTGGTCGACGCCGG
>JAKACL010000241.1 GCA_021821425.1 Pseudomonadota bacterium | reverse complement strand
CGCTACGATCGGGCGTCATACAGCCTGCGCGGTTTTCTGCGCCGGGGCGAAATGGCGGCGGCGGCGGCGCAGGCCATCGCCGATTTCAAGGTGCGCACCCCGGGCCCCCACGCCCCGATCGGGGATCTTTCGGGCGGCAACGTGCAGCGGGCCATCCTCGCCCGCGAACTGGGGGAGCAGCCCAACGTGCTGGTGGTGGCCAACCCCTGCTTCGGTCTGGATTTCACCGCCGTGACCGAGATCCATGCCCGCATCATGGCCGCACGCAACGCCGGCGCCGCCGTGCTGCTGGTCAGCGAAGACCTGGACGAAATCCTGGAAATGGCCGACCGCATCCTCGTCATGTCCGGCGGGCGGCTGGTGTATGAAACCACGCCGGATGCGGCCGACCCCATCGTCATCGGCCGCCATATGGCAGGCCATGGAGAAGACGCGCATGCACATTGATACCCAGCCCACTCCCTATGTGCTTCCCGAGCGCCCGCCTGCCCTGGTCATCATCGACATGCAGCGGGACTTCGTCGAGCCGGGCGGCTTCGGCGATGCCCTGGGCAACGACGTGAGCCGCCTGCAGGCCTGTGTGCCGGCGATTGCCCGCCTGCTGGCGACGGCTCGCCGGCTGGGCCTGCCGGTGATCCATACCCGCGAGGCCCATCGTCCCGACCTGTCCGACTGTCCGCCCTCCAAGCGCGCGCGCGGCGATTGCCGCCTGAAGATCGGCGATGCGGGCCCGATGGGCAGACTGCTGGTGGATGGCGAGCCTGGCAACGCAATCATCGATGCGCTCAAACCCCTGCCCGGCGAGATCGAGCTTGCCAAGCCCGGCAAGGGCGCGTTCTATGCCACGCCCCTACAGGAAATCTTGCAGCAACTGGGCGTGACCCATCTGCTGTTCACCGGCGTCACCACCGAGGTATGCGTGCAGACCACCATGCGGGAGGCCAACGACCGCGGCTACGAGTGCCTGCTGGTGGAAGACGGGACGGAGAGCTACTTCCCGGAATTCAAGCAGGCCACGCTGGACATGATCGCCGCGCAGGGCGGCATCGTCGGCTGGGTCGCGCGCAGCGAATCGGTGATCGATGGATTGCAGGCCGCCTATGGCTGAGAACGCTTGTAACTTGGTCCTGTCCGATCTCGCCTCGATTCCCCGGCGGCTGGCTGAATTTTCCTGGGAGCCGCTTGGCCCCGGGGTGGAGGTCAGTCCGCTTCATCGCGATGCGGCAGGCCATATCAAGCTGGCCCTGCTGCGCTACGCTCCCGGCGCGACGGTGCCTGCACATGTGCACACGGGCATGGAATACATCCAGATTCTTTCGGGTTCGCAGCAGGACGAACGCGGGGTGTATCAGGCCGGGACGCTGCTGGTGAGTTTTTCCGGCACGCGGCACCGTGTCGCCAGCCCGGAAGGCTGCGTAGTAATGGCGGTCTGGGAGGCGCCAGTGCAATTTGTGTAGAGTCTCGTTTTAACTGACTGAAAACTGAATCGCCACATGTCACCTATCCCTTCATCTCGACTGTAATGACTTTCGACCTCAATATCGCCACCCTGCGCCAGCGCTACCGGTCCGGCGAACTCACCCCACTCGCCTTGGTGGAAACTCTGCTCGCCCGCATGGCCGGCGAAGACAGCCACGCCATCTGGATCAGCCGCCTCGACGCCGATGCGCTGCACGCCTACGCAAGCAAACTCGAAGGCCGCGACATTGCCAGCCTCCCGCTCTACGGCATCCCCTTCGCCATCAAGGACAACATCGACCTTGCCGGCCTGCCCACCACCGCCGGCTGCCCCGAATACGCCTACACGCCGGAACGGCACGCGACCGTCGTTGCGCGCCTGATCGATGCCGGCGCGATCCCCCTGGGCAAGACCAACCTCGACCAGTTCGCCACAGGGCTGAACGGCACCCGATCGCCCTACGGCGCCTGTCGCAACGCCTTCAATTCCGACTATATTTCCGGCGGCTCCAGCTCCGGCTCGGCGGTCGCCGTGGCGCTCGGCTTGGCAAGCTTTTCCCTCGGCACCGATACCGCCGGCTCCGGTCGGGTGCCCGCCGCGTTCAACAACCTGGTCGGCCACAAGCCGAGCTGCGGCGCGCTGTCCACGCGCGGCGTGGTGCCGGCCTGCCGCTCGCTCGACGCGGTGTCGATCTTCGCATTGACCGCCGAGGATGCCGAGCGCGTGCTGGCCGTTGCCGCCGGCTTCGATGCCGCCGACGAATACTCGCGACCGCTGGCGCCGCACGGATTCGACTTCAGTCGCGCGCCCGGCTTTCGTTTCGGCGTGCCGATGAAGGAGAATCTGGAGTTTTTTGGCAATGCCGAGGCGGGACGGCTGTTCGACGAAGCGGTGGCCAGGATGAAATCGCTCGGCGGCACGCCGGTCGAAATCGACCTCGGCCCTTTCCTCGACACCGCGCGCCTGCTTTACGGCGGCCCATGGGTCGCCGAACGCCACCTCGCTATCCGCGACTTCTTCGATGCGCAACCGGAGAAGGTCTTCCCGCCAGTGCGCGAAATCATCGCCGGCGGCCGCGACATCAGCGCCGCCGACACCTTTGCCCACCTCTACAAGTTGCGCGCGGCCAAACGCGTGTGCGATGCGGTGTGGAACGATATCGACGTCATGCTCACCCCCACCGCCGGCACGATCTATCGCGTGGACGCGATGCAGGCCGACCCCATCCGCCTCAACGCCCACTTGGGTTATTACACCAACTTCATGAACCTGCTCGATCTGGCCGCCACCGCCGTGCCGGCCGGATTCCAGAACGACGGCCTGCCGTTCGGCGTCACCCTGATCGCGCCGCCGCACCAGGACGGCCCGCTGCTGCATCTGGCGTCAAAAATGCAGCAGGCGCTCGGCGGAAGGCTCGGTGCGATCGGTCACGCGCTGCCGCCGGCAGAGAAATTGAATCTGTTGCCGGATGGCCAGGTCCGCGTCGCCGTCGTCGGCGCCCACCTCAGCGGCCTGCCGCTCAATCACCAACTCACCGAGCGCAATGCGCGCCTTGTCGCAACGACGCAGACCGCGCCAACGTACCGATTCTACGCCCTGCCCGATGGCAAGCGCCCCGGACTCATCAAGGTGAAAATGGGCGGCGCATCAATCGCCTGCGAAGTCTGGGAAATGCCCGTCAGTCAGTTCGGCTCTTTCGTCGCCGACATTCCCGCGCCTCTGGGAATCGGCAAGCTGGAGCTGGCCGATGGAGCGGTGGTGGAGGGGTTTATCTGCGAAGGCATCGGCGTGGCCGACGCGCAGGACATCACGGAATACGGAGGATGGCGGGCATGGCTGGCAGCGCAACATGCCTGATTCCTGCGCGTCGCCGAAGAACTGGAGCGCGAAGGTCTCGATACCGCCAGCCATGGCGAGCGGACCTACAACCTCTAACAACCCTTCCTGTCTCCCTGGAAGCTGGGGCGCTCTGCAGAGCGCCTCTTTTC